>NZ_JARVRI010000018.1:0-118825 GCF_030209785.1 Arthrobacter sp. efr-133-TYG-120 | reverse complement strand
ATAATGGACCGCCCCGGACGGGCAGGTAACCCGTTCCACTTCATATCGTCTAAGCAGCCACCAAACCAGAATGCCAGACACCTAAGATCAGACAACTACTGACCAAGGGTGTCTCATTTTCCCCACTAGGCGCTCAGGGAACCTGCCTAGCTGGTACGGTCATTGCCGTGACTCCCCCCGACAACAACGCCGACGAGGAAATTTTTGACGCCAAACCCGAGCGGAAATTGCTCGCCGCAGGGCAAGACTTGTCGGCGGCTCTGTGGCGCTATTACGAGGCAGTCCAGTCGTACCATTCGGACCCGGCATCCACCCTTAGCCTGGACGAATTCATGGGACACTTCAGCAAAAACCTCATCGTGAATATTGACCATAGCCTCGTGGGGTGGCGCCGTGCCATCGCATTGGTGGAGGCCAACGCCCGGGTAGCCACCCGCAACCCCAGGGGACTGGAGTGGAAAGACCCACTGCATCCGGGGGCACTCATGTACTATGCCAGAGTCGCCGCACCGGAAGACCTGGGATACAGGGATCGACTTCGCATCGTCAATGCCAAAGAACATGCTCGCCTGGATCAAGTTGAGCAAGAGTTATCCCACGTGTGTGGCCACCCAACACACTCAAGGAAGCCTTGCCGGAAGCTGCCGACCTTTTGGCCGGGAAGCGGGCGCAAATCCGCCTGCAGTATCCACCTCACTGCCAACGAACTGGCAGAAGTGTCCGCGCTTTGGGATCGGATCGTCGATGAGTTCACCTGCCCCGGCTGCGCTGCCAAAGCAGGCGAGGAGTGCTCCGACGACACGATGGTGCTGGTTGACGGCTTCTATCCCACACCGAAAGCCCTCAAGGGTCGAAGCGTTCATACCCCGAGACTCCAACTTCTGGGTGACACAGCGCAGCGTAATGACGCACATGAGCCGGTAACGGGCCGGGACGACAGTGCCGTGGACATCAAGCGAGAACAACATGAAAACTCTGAAGACGAATTTCAGGCGTTCCTTGTCGAGTTTGAAGAGTCTCTGACCAGCGCAATCGAAGGCTACGACATCACCTTACCGATGCGGGAAGGATTTCTTTGCCGGTGGGATATGCGCGTCCGTCTCATCCGCATTGCCCCTCAAGCCCTTGGTGCTTCCTCGCTTGACGAGTTTTTCGTCGTCACCTTGGGGGTAGGAGCGTCTCCGTCTTATGTCCGAAGATGCGACTTTGTACCTGAAGTGCTCACGATCTTCTACGAACTGTTGGCTGGTGACCTGAATCGAGTTCCCGTATCCACCGAGCCCAGGTTGCTCATCAGCGACGACGGGCAGAAGTACCGTGAGCGGCAGTGGGGTCCAGCCGCCACTATGGCTCCGATACCTGGCTTCGACCTTCATGCGATGCCTTGATCCGGCATAACGCTCTACCGTTGCCCCGGGGAACAGCGGCTTACCTAGACCGTGAGGTAATTGCCACTGGCAATGACGCAACATAACTCACGGAACGCAGACTTTATGGCCTTTGGGAATTTGATAGACAGCTCCGGATCGCTTGGAATCGTGACTGCTCAGTAAAGCCTCGCGAGACTATCAACGACGACGCCCAACCTCTGCCCACTCCGCCAGCACCCAAGGCTAATATTTAGGCAACCAGTGCCAGTCCATCACGAACAAGTTCTTGGGCCTGCCCGGCAGAATATGTCTTCAGGCCCTCGACCTGACTCCAGATCTCAGCCGCTGCGCTCAGATTTTCCTCACGCTGAGGGGTCGTGGGTTCTTCGTAGATCACCCTGAACTGCACGCCCGAAGGGACAGTGAGCTGCGCCCCGCCGGCGGCAGTGAGAACGCCACCACGATCCTGGATGCTGTTCATGAAATAGGCCCATGCTTCAATCTCGGTTTGGGTTTTTTCTGGATCGGCAAGATTGAAAGACCACGCCTTCGTGATCTGTTCAACTTGGTTGTCGGCCAGCGCTATATCAGCCGTTCGCGACGACCGCCCCACATGAACCAGCGGACGACGCTGAACCGACGCGGACTGGTTTCCCCTGAGTTGACGAATAAATGACTCTTCAATGGTGCGCGTGATACGCGTCCTGAACTGCGTGCGATGGCTTGGGACCGGATCCGAAACCAAGTGATCGAACAGCATCTCCAGTCCGCCCTGAGCAGAGTCAGCCACGACAGTGTGGGCCTGGGACAGCTGCACCGCGTTGTTCAAACGACCGGACAGGCGCAGCATTGTTCCTTCACTTAACTGTTCTTCACCTGAATCCGAGGGCACCCAGAGGCCGGACGAATGTTCATCGTGCTCTTGAACCGTCGCAGAAGCCGCCACCATCCGCTCAAGTTCCCGTAGCCAGTAACGCGCAATCGAGGGATCGCCGCCCAGGCGATTGGCACGACGAAGGGAAGCGACCTCACGGAACGCCCATTCAGCATCGTCGCTGCCAACAAGCAGCCCGATGTTGACGAACTCGCCGCGGACGACGTTCGGGACATAACGAACTATCCAGTATTTGTAGAACACGGCTCACCTCCCGTTAAGCGATGCTACGCCGGACAACGCTTTCATCCGGTCGGAAATGTGCCGACGTCGCGAATAGAGCCACCACGCCAACGATTCAAGATCATCATCTGGAATTCCCCATGATACGGGCACTGTTGCTACAGCGGCTAGGAGATCTTCGACACTGAGGCTGGCTACACTTTCGGCCACGATCAGAAAGGTTGCGGGATCCATCTGCCGCACATTGCCATTCCAAGGCGACCAGAATTCAACCGTACGCTCAAGCTCGTCCCCACCCCAGTCCCCCATCTCACCCCCGGAAACCCAGAAACCGTGATCGAAAGACCACACCTGGTAATCATCCTGCCGGGAGTAAAGCCACTGAGGATCCTCGCCGGCGAAAAGCTCCCACAACGCGATGAACCTTGGCTGTCGGAAGCGATTCCCATCGTCACGCGTGTGAACGAGCTCCATCTTTTCGATGGCGTCGTCCACAGCTTCTGAACCGTGGGCGGTCCCAGGCGCGACTCCCATTCCTGACAGCAGCGGATCACCGGCGATAGCGTCGGGGATAAATACTAGTTCCACCGGACACAACGGCGCATCCAGCATTAGACCAACGGCAGCAGCTACACGCTCGACCATAAGGGATTGCACACCATGGTCGTTATTGCGGTGCTTGATCCAGTAGGTCTTCCCATTCGACGCAAGACCCAGGAACGGCTTGCACCCTGAGTCCTTGGCCACCTTGAATGCTGCAACCACCTGAGCTTGCGGCTGGGGCCGGACGTAGTTGCCGGCAGCCAGCAGACCAAACCATGTAGTACGGAGCGAGTAATCAACGTCGTCCCCCAACAGTTCTCCTTCTTCATGGCGGCGCAGTGCACACCCCCGACTACCACGGCCACCAAGACTTTCTCGTGATGGATCTACGAGAGATCAGCTGAACCGAAGGGCCTTTTGGAGCTTACAAGACCCGTGTCCAGTGTTGACATTGTTTTCCTTGCCTTTTTCGAAACGGAGCAACTCGCGTACCAACCCTCCCGGTGACGCCACGGACCATATAATGCGCCGACGGAGGCACGCTAATGCCCAGATGCTCCCAGGGTCATTTCGATTGGCTGAAAGTAGCACTGTCGCACACCTCGGCACAGCGAGCCGCGCTACTCCTTGCGGTCGTTGGTGCATCGCGTGGTGGAATCGTCCATGCACCAGGAACCGAAGGACGATCTCTGTTGCAACGCTAGAGGGCCCCCGATCCAACCCGGCAGTTGAGCTCGCTGTATGCCGGAAAATCATGGAATTTGTTGTAAGTACTCTCGAGAAACATGCCCACGCCAAGTAGCTGTGCGCCGGCGTGTAGCGTTGCTTTTGGCAGCTGTCCTACAAGAGGGGCCTTTCCCGCAATCTCGCCTACCCCGTCCATCAGTGATGCGACAAACCCGGCGAATGAGGTGTTTAACCCATCGTCGATCATTAGTTCGCCGAGGTTGTCGCGGACACATGCACTCGCGAGGGAATTGGATGAAATCTCCCTGTCAAGCTCGATATAGACACCGCTTAGGGTTGCCGCCATCTCGGGGCCGTTAGCGACATCCGAACGCTCAAGTTTCTGTATGAGCGGAACGTAGACATCGTGAGCCGCCCGCGCTACATCGCTTGGGTCCGCCCGCGAGCTGAGAACCTTACGAATTGCGGGGTCCTGGCACGTGGAACGATAGTTCTTGCAGTTCTTCAGCACGTCTTGGTGCATGCAGAAGCGAATGCCGCTCACCACAATTGGGATCAGAGTCAGAACCAGAAAGACACCGGCTATGATCCGTTTCTGTTGCTGCCAAAATGACTTCACGGCACCCGCAATTCGACCAACCATATTCAAAATGATTCGGCGATGCATTCTTTCCCCAATATTTGACTTATTCTACGATAACAAGCATAGACGATCTGAATCTTCGGTTTTAAATTATCCGAACTATCAGAAAGCTCCGTATCCTGGCCTACGCCTGGCACTGCGACCAGCAAGCTAGCCGTGCAAAAGTGTTTGTGCACGCGTCAGGGCGAACGGTTTAACAGCAGTTGGCGCGCGGGGATGACTGCAAAACCATCTTCGCCCGAACTACTCGAAATGGCTTCACTTCCAACGTAATTGGCGCGAGGGACGCCAGACCATCGTCGAGCCGGAAGCCCCAAAGGCCCAGACCTGGACACGAACACTCGTGCCCAAAGGAGGACTCGAACGGGGTTCTGGCGGTTCAAAATCCGCCACCGATCGCGACGTCGAGCCCACACGCCATTTTTCGAATTCGTAAGCGGGCACGATCATGCGCGACATCGACGAGGTTTCAGCTGTAGTTACAAAGTCGGCCTTGATATGCCTCCTGTGTAGCGAGGACGGATAGCCGGTGCGGGCAATCTTTCGATGAGCGCGCGGGCGGGTCATGCGTATAGAGAACTTTTCTTGCGACGATCTCAAGTCCATGCTGACTCAATGTTCGCCCTGGTATGTCGCCATTACCCGTGTTGCGTACGAGATAGATTGCTGCGTTCTGGAAAGTTGCGCGCACAAGTCCGCGGTCACCGACCAACGGCAACGCGAATAGACAATCTGTCACGATCTCGGCAAAGGTATTCGCTATCGATGTCGCAGCCGGAAAAGCGCATAGAGCTGGCGGTGAAGGATGCCCGGTTTGTTCTAGCCTTTCCGCATGTTGATCTTCAGTACGCCGGCGTCCTCTTTGATCGAGCTGACGACTCCTAGTGCTTGGAGGCGGTTTACCAAGGCGCGTTCGGCAGGAGTGTTAGTGATTCGTGGACGCCGTCCGTCGGCACTGGTGAGTTGCACATAATCTCCGCCGAGCGCGGTTAGCAGAGTGGCAATTTCAGTCAACGTCAAAGATGACAGGAGCGGGTTGAGCAATGGGAGGATGATTGCGGTTGCTAATCGTTCTGAGGCTAGGCGGGCGAGGTCTGTGACGGCCAGTCTCTTGCCTCGTTCCAGTGTGTAGCTGGCAAGAGCAGCAAGAGCATGTCGAGTGGCGCCGACGGTGAACTCTCCAAACCTATCGGCGAGGGCGTCTTTGACTTGGATCGCCACCAGTTCGCTTTCAATGACGGGGACCAGAGCCAGCGGCGCCACGTGGGCGGGTGTCATGAACGTTGCAAAACCAGACGACTTTCTTATCGCAAACACGAGTGCCGAGACGCCTGCGGTTGCGATCATGCCGAACGTCTCGGCGTCATCTTCGACTACATCACCAGCTATGAGGTGGACGAAGAGCTCGCCGTCCTCCGTCGGGATAGTGGAGGCGGATAAGTAATGTTTGATTGGTTTCAACGATCACCCGCCGGCAACCCGCAGTGACGGTGGTGGAGATGACGTGATAGTCGGGCAGGTTGAAGAGGATGGTAGCAGCGTCAGCTGCGACCCCGGTAGGCCCGTTCAAGGCTCGTGATCCTGTTCCAGGTTGAATGCTAGACACACTCATCCCAGCAGGGCCACGGGCCCCCTTGCCTTCAACGACACGAGCTCAATTCCCCACCAACCACGAAGAGCCGAGTATCTGGCGGAGCCGACATGCGTATGCCGGCGCGGTTGCCCAGGCAAATCGGCTGGCAATTTCGCGGTAACCCATACGGGTATACCTCGACAGGCAGTTTTCTCTTTCCTCACTTGCTCTCAGCCTCATCGGCCAATGAGAGGGCCATCTGTGCCTTGGCGAGCAACAGCTGTCCCTTGCCGCTTTTGATCAATCCAAGTGGGTCGGCCCACCTAGTGATGGTTGGAACTACAGTGTCAACGTGAGTAACCCGGTAAATGTAGTACCGACTCCGGTGCACTGTGGCTTCAATCAGCTCACGGTGTGAGATGTAGAACGCTTCGGTGGGATCAGTCCCCTTCGTCGATTTCACCTCAAGGTAAATCAGCTGGTCATCTTCATCCATACTGACGATGTCATATGGCGACAGCTCATTGACCTTTGAAACCCACCGAACCGAGTCGGGGTTCTTGCCCAGCTTGCTCAACCGCTGACGTTCTGCGTGGTACACCACCTCTTCGCCACGCTTGCCGATACGGCGGTTCTCTTCCTCGGTGTGAATGCTTGGTGCCGTGCTGTAGCCGCTTCCGCCGCTTCCCCCGTAACCGTTGGGTTTGGCACTTCCAGTCTGAACTGGGTTCCCCGGTACGGCGTCAACGATCTCGACAGCTGAGAAGTCGACCGCTGGAAGTGAAGTCTGCGCACGGGGCTTGCTTGCCACCTCGTTGTCATCCTCAGCCGAATCATGCTTGCTCGGGTCATTTGTACCGTTGCCCGTCTCGGGAATAGGCTCGGATACCACTCCCGCTTGATGTTTCTGTAGTGCCGCCAGCCCAGACGAAATACCCCCATCCGCGTCGCCGAGATCGGGCAGAAGCGAATCGAGGACATTGATCAGTTCCTCTTCTTCCTCTTGAGGCAGTTTGAGCAGCCGCCTGGCCTCCGAGATGTCGTGTGGCAGGATCTGGCGGTCGGCCATCATGCGCTTTCGGTCTTCGGGTGAGGCTGTGAGCAACATGGTGAATGCGTCCGCCGAGGTCGGCACGTTCAAGTGCTGGGCCAGTTGCCGGCCGAGTGGAAACCAATGGGGTTCGCCGGTTGCGGCGTCGAGTTCCAGATACGCCGTGCCGACATTGATCGTCTTTCGGCCTCGTTTCTCGGAGCGGCTGGCGATATAACAGACGGCATCCTCGCGCGAGGCTTTCGTGCTTCCAAATTCGTACGTGAGGACCAGCCGTTCGCAAACGACGAGTTCAAGCCTCCGCAGGGCCGGCCGGACGCGGTTTTCGGCGCTGGAGTTCTCGGCGCGAACCAGCGCCAACAGGTACGGCTTGATGCCGGTGATTCGCCCTCTGACCTGATCGTCGACCGCACCGTGGTCCTCGCCGAAGGGAAGTGCGGAGGTAACGACTGAGTCGTCGAGCTTGTTCAGCGCGAGATAGCGGGTAAGTTTCGTCAATCCGACCTCGGCCGAAAGCATCGGGAGCTGCTTCTCGAAAGTGTCTCGAAGAAGGGGATCGTCAGCGTAGGCCGGCTGTGCCACGAACTGGGTTACGCCGTCTTGGCTGGCCAGAAGCAGAACGGTCTCTGGTGCAGGGTGCGGCTCGGGCTCATCGCGAAGTACATCGTTCAGGGTGCGCTGCACCCAGCGCGCTGCCTGGTCGATCTCCCGGTTCGTCCCCCCTGCGGCATCTGCTTCCTCTGCGATGCCCTCCAGCAGCATTAGAAGATCGACGACACCGGGACGGCCGGCGTCTGTTAGGTGCAGGGCTGCAGCCAAGCCCGCCCCGCCATGGGTTTGATACATCGCCTCGCTGATTCGCGGGATGCGTTGTTGAATTCTGCGCGGCGTTTGAGCCGCATCGATCCATGCCTCCGACGGCCGGACGAGATCCGGCACGTTGCCTCGGTCAACCGGAACCCACGGTTGCGACCGAAGGGTGTAGGCGAACAAAGACGGGGCACGACGGCCACGTTCGCCGGCATGGCTGCCGTGGATGCAGTAGAAGATGGCCTGCATGCCGTCCTCGTAAACGGATCCCCACCGTCGCGCAAACTGCTTCCAGAGCGCCATGAGGCGGACAGGATCCTCGGACGCCACGAGTTCTTCGTGACGGTCAAGCCGGAATGACTCGCGCAGTTGCTGAGACTGAGTGTGGCCTTGCGGGCACAACGTCGCAGCCTTGACTTCGGAGCATTCGAACCACTCTCGGAAAAGCGGCCCCCGGTGGGGATGTCGGATGGTGTTGTTGATATAGGTGTTCGTTTCAGCTTTGGAAAGCCGTGGATACTCAAGCACGCCGAGCATGCGGTAAAAGTCAAAGTCATCCTGGCGACTTTCGGACTCGTGGGGTGGCGCGATGTCGAGGAACTCGGCGTCACCGAACGGACCATAGATTACTTCCAAATCATCGGAACCAATCCACGGCGCACCGAAGTAGATCTCGGCTGCAGGACGCATCTGCTGGACGGAGCCGTCTGCCGTCCGGGCAGGAAGAAGCACTCCTCCGAGCAGCGGCTCGAAATCTTCGCTTCCCTGCAGTCGCACCTGGTGGTATGCCCGCAGGCCGGCCATAGCGCCAGCTCGTGCGTCGTCATCGGGTTCAGGGTCGCACAAAATCTTGATCAGATACTCGCGGATGAGTTCGCGCCATTCAAAGGACTTGATCCCTAGCTCTCGAAAAAGGTTCCTCACGTCATCGACATCGGGCACATATGCAATGGGAACCGGCAAATCTTCCGGAATGGTGGTGTCACCGCGCTCCCTCGGAAAGAAGATGGTGTCACTGCCCGGCGTCAAAAGCTGCCCAGCCGCGCCCAGAACGATTGGCGCCTTCTTGAGTTCGTTGACGATTCTCATTCCGAGCGATTCGCGCCAGTCCACCAGGAATTGGTAGAAGTACTCCGCAGTCTCCCGTGTGGGCGCAGTCAACAGCGAGATAAACTCGCTGATCCCCATCTCGAGGGTGTCGGCCACGCCAGCAAGAAAGCCTTTGATCGGAGCTAGCTGCTCGACGTCGGGACGCAGCGTGTGAGCGCAATCTAGGTTTGCCAACTCATGAGCAGTCACGGCATCCGGCAAACTTCGCGGCAGGAGAAAAATCTCGTCGGGACGACGCAATGAACCATTTGCAGTAGGCAGGAAGGGAGAATCGAGCAGCGCTTCCCGCCAGTAGCCGCGCATGACGGTCCCGCCCCCGCCGGCTGGCGGGGCGATCGCAGGGACGAGGGCCTCGATCGCGACGGAACTCGCCTGAGTCCGCCGGACCAGGTCCGGAGCGACTGTCGACTTGAGGTGATCTGCGACCGCCCGGAACAGCATGCGATTAAACTCTGCAGCTTCGGGCGTCGTGGCGATCTGACGACGGTCCATACTCAACATCCACTCGGCATGGACCGCCACGTGGAGCCCAGGCTCTTCGTCAGTCGGGAAATAAACGTGAAGTGGATATGTCGAGTCGACGAGCGGCTGGCCCTGTGCGTCCACCGGCACGGCGACGGCGAAACGAACCTCGTCCATCTCCTTCCACGACTCTCCAAGAGGCTCCAACAACGCAGGGTCCGGCGCGACAGACCCTCGATATATGAACCACTCTTCAGTACTGCCGTTGGTTTCCAGAATCACGTGCTCTACGCCGCCGTCCGTCTGGCGAAAGATCTCGGACGAAAAGTCGACGTAAGTCCCTTCCAGCTCCAGATGATCCACATGTGGCAGAAAGAGAAGGAGACGGGAGGCGAGGTTTTCAATCAGAGCGGATTCGACAGTCGACCGCTCGACGCCGTCCCGGAAGGGAAGCCGGATAACCGTCGTAAAGCCTTTCGCACGGAGTTTCTCAACCGCGGCAGCATCGGGGCCAAGGTCCGTATTCTCTACGGGAAACGGAAAAGCATAAATCGGTATCTTCTGACGCGGCGCTAATAATCCGAGAAGCTGGCCAACTTCAGCACGGACGCGCGCACCGTTGAATTGGAATGAAGACAACTCCGAGACAATCTGCGGATGGTCGGTGATTTCCCCGACAGATTTGAACCCAAGCCCTTTGTGACCGACTGAGTCCGCTGGGTCCTTGGAGGATCTCCCCAGTGAGCAAATGGCTTCAACCTGTGGATCACCAAACCCGGAACCATTGTCGGCCACGATCAATGCTGTTTCGGTCAACAGGAAGTGTGCGCTGCCCTGCGCGCCGGTGTCACGAGCTGCGTCGTTGGCATTCTGCAATAACTCGAAGGGATATCGTCCAGTGTACTGTTGTCGCACCAAATCCTGTGCGCCCCCACGTTCATCCAGACTCTTGAGCACGCTCTCCCGCAAATCATTGTCCATTTGGACGCGGATTGATGCCAGCTCGCTTTCGCGAAGTCTCGTTGTGACGTCCACTTTGCCCCTTCGTTTATGAATTCCTTAGGGAGTGTATCTGCTGGTTAGGTTCGGCCCCGGCGTTGCCCGCGCTTTACTTTGGGGGCCAGGCTCATTTTGCTGGGGCGTAATTGAAGTCCTGCGCAGCGAAACCGGATAGGTCGGGATACATGCTTCGGTGGGAACGGTTGAAGCTATTTTCCAGGATGGGGAGAATCGTCTTCTTGACGTCGGGTTTGATGATGAGTCCCAGCATCCCGAAGGAGGGCCAACGGCTCCCTTGAATATCAAAACTCATCCCCTTCATCTCCCTCACCAAACTCAGAAGAGTCCAATTTGTCTTGTACGGGAAGCCCCACATGGGCGTTGCCGCCGACTCCTCCGGCACGGATGCAGTTATAAATAACCCCTCTTGGGCTGTCATCCGTGCGTCGCGCACGACCGGCTGAACCAAAAAAGGCGTTTGGTTCTCTGCGGACTTCTCGAGCGCGTGGGAGTAGTCAAAGCCAAGCGGATCCCCCATACCTCCCCAGGTCTGCTTAGGCAAGAACGGGACAGTCTCGATTACAGGGACATCACTGACCGCCATGCCGATAAGCACGCCTGGTTCATCGATCCGACCCTCATCTGAACAGGCGAACCATAATGCAGTTAGCGGGTTGTAAGTCACGTCGATGAGTCGCGTAGGAATTCCGTGGTGCTGCATGAGGGCCAACATGTGAAGGTCAGAAGCATAGCCATACTGCGAGTGGCCTAAGCCCCATTCTCTGGCCGCTTGGATGGCTCGTACCTCATTAGCACGAATGTTTCCTTCCGTCGGGTCTACCCCGCTTGCCGCGAGCTTGCGGGCCAGCGACGACTTAACTTCATATTGCGTGCTGGGAAGGCCACGCCATACAAACTTTGTCTCAAAGCCCAAGGAGAAACTCAAGAAGCCAATCTCGGCCCAGAGTTCCTTAGGAGTTTCGACGCTACGGGCCCACGCTCTGTGCCAGGTTGGGTACTCTTCATCGTCGTCCTGGCTGTCGACCGCAGCCTGGCTGTTAGCTGCGCTCTTGTCACTGCTCATATTGCTCTGTGTTCCTCACCATTAAAATCCGTCTCGCAGACGGCTGTACCGTATGCCCGCTGCTTTGATATAAACCCGTTTGGGTCCCGCAACCATGAATGTCGGTCAAGCTGAACACCAGATCGTCAGTGGAGCGTTGATCGTCGTCTTGACGTAGGTTTCAACCGAGGCGAGCAGGTCAGCTTGTTGTTGGCTCAGTAGCGAAGCGCTCAGCCCGGGTTGGACGATAACGATTTCCATCCTACGGCGGAGGACTTGGGCCTGAGCCTGAAGCAGAAGCAGTCTGGCGGCATCGCCGACTTCAAATGGGCTTGTGCCCGTCCGCTGGTGCCTTAGTTGGGCGCGCCGGGCGAGTTGCTTGAAGAACGGTCCGAGGTCGCTGCGCCGCCAGGCTACAGACTTCTCGGCCTGCCCGCAGACCTCGTAGAGGTCGGCTACACGTGCACCAGACG
Organism: Arthrobacter sp. efr-133-TYG-120; assembly: GCF_030209785.1. Lineage (NCBI taxonomy): Bacteria > Bacillati > Actinomycetota > Actinomycetes > Micrococcales > Micrococcaceae > Arthrobacter > Arthrobacter sp. efr-133-TYG-120. The sequence continues at coordinate 106,924 of NZ_JARVRI010000018.1, read as the reverse complement.
TAGGACCGCCTGAATATTTACAGTGCACCAGACGCACGAGGAGCCCCTCGTCGTCCAGTCTCATAGCGACAACGTCAGCAATCTCCCCCGGGCCATCGTCGTCTATGACGACATCCCAGCTTTCGGCTTCCTCGAGCAAGTCCCGAATTACGCGGTGTTGAATCGAGTTGTCGAGCTTTCTCTCAGTTTGCGATTCCACTTTGATGTCTGTTCCTGCCCAGTCGACAACGACGAGGTTTCTGCGGGCGTAGGGGGCGCGGTCCCACTTAGGCCGGTAGAGAAGCCCGCCTTCAATCATGCGGTCATCGTTTAGAAGAAAGACCAAGCCGTTCTGGTTAAGCCAAGTGCTGAGCGGCAGCTCCGAACGCGGTCGGATCACTTGGATCTCTTCGGTTTCGGTGCACGAGTACGATATGACACCTTCGGGGCTGACGGTGGCTACATAGGCAACATTCCACGCACGGTTCGAAACGGTGAACTTGAAAGGACCTGTGGAGCTCGATGTGTCTGGAATTAGATCGCAGTACACGGCCTCCACTGATTTGTCGCCGTGCTTGAGCCGCATGCTTTCCGCGCTTTGAATGTGCAACTCCCATGGCCACTCGACCCCTAGCAGCACGCCTTCCGGACGGCTTTTCAATGCTTCAGGAAGTATGAAATTCCCGATGACGTGCTCGATAGTAACCGTTTCATCCAAGAGTTTCGTGCCGATGGCCTCGCACCAGTCGCACCACTGTTTCAGACTTGTCGCAGTCGAGTGGGACCAGATTCGGCCTTTCTGCGAGGCGCTGATGTTGACGCGTTCGCCTTCGCGGAAGCCCGAGCCCGAGATGTTGGTTTGTGTCTTCGTCCCGGCCTCAGCCGCGGTGAAGCTCTCAGTAACATCAGAGCCAACGTGCATCGAGAATCTCCGGAACTGGCTACGCGCATCCAAGACACCTACGTTCGTTGGCACGAGGCGTTGAACATCGCCCATGACCCGATAGACCTGCGCACCGTTGAAGCGCACCGCTCCGGGGCCGAGCACGGCTTCAGCGAGTTCTTCAAAAAGGCCGTCGTTAGCTGAGTTGTTGATGTAAAGAAGCTTTCGCGCACTATCGAAGTAGAGCACATATAGCTCGAAGCTAACTTCGTCGAGTGTTTTGAGGTCGCCCCAGCGAACCGGAGTTCGTCGTTCGACTACACACCAGGCAACGCCGGCTTGGGTGTTGAGGCCGATTGGTTTCGTGAGAAGCGAGGATTCACCAAAGTATTTTTGGATTGCATCGCTGTCCCACTCGGATGACGGCGCCCGGTACACAACAGTGCTCATCTTCGGCAGCAAGCTTCGGAGCGCGACCTCTTCAGGCAGACTCCCGAAACCAGCTTCGAAATCGCTGATCTCCTGCTGTTCGTCCACAGCGGCTTCGGAGATGTCCCGGAGGATGACGTTCCAATCAGCATCCTCGGCGTAGAGGTTCCTGAGCCGCGGATCAGGCTCAAGCTCCGTTCGGGCGACGAACATCGCAGCATCACCGAACCTCTCACCCGATGATGTACGGGCGAATCGTCCGATGAACTGGAGCGTCACGCCAAGGCTCTTGTGCGCGTCGTGGACCGCTGCGACCTTCAGCGCGGGCAGGTCGAAACCCTCGCCGAGCATGTCCACGCAAACTACTACCCGCGTGGTACGGGCCGTCAGCGCCTCAACGGCGCCTTTCCGGGTCTTCGAATTCAGTTGGCTGTAAATGGCCACCGGTTTGAGATCCTCAGCCTCATTCTGATAGACAGCCAAGATTGCTTCGGCGCGGGCAATACTCTTCACCCTTGCCATAAGCACATGGTCTCTGCCCGCTTCAAGGTCGACGCGTAAGCGCGCGACGGCCTCCTTGGCAAGGGCCGCATCAGGGTCCTCGAAGTCAACTACGGACTTGAAGTCAATCTTCGAGAAGTAACCCTGAGCTTGAGCTTCCCGGAGTGGGAAAGAGTAGATGACACGACCTTGCATATGCCTGCCATCTTCACGAAACGGTGTAGCGGTGAACTGAACCACGTGCTTCTTCTCGAAAGCTGCACGGATGTCAGTCCAAGTTGAAGCCGCCACGTGGTGAGCTTCATCGACAAACAAGTGACTAAACTGGGACAGGAACGCCGCCCTTACCTCCGGACTGGACGCGTGGAGCGCAGCCGGCGTGCCGACGACGACGTTGCAACTCTGCGCAAATGCAACTGCCGTTTTTTCTGCTGAGAACCCATGGCTGACCCGGCCAACGATAGGGCGGAGCGCAGTTGCCGAAACGACGCCGAGCTCCTGTAAAACTCCGAGGCGGTCGAACTTGCCCGCAATCTGTTCACGCAGCGCATCGGACGGGACGATCACGAGCAGACGCCTGGGCCGTGCCGCGACCAACAAACCGAGCATCGTCTCGGTCTTTCCAGTGCCCGTAGGCATGACGACGGTCGCAGGTTCAGAGCGCTTGGTCGTCCAGTACCCAAGTACCGCGTGGATCGCCCCCAACTGGGGTGAGCGGAGCCCGATCTCGTTCTCAGCAGGCTCTTCAAGCTTTAGCGCGCCGCGGTAAGTTTCAAGCACTTCATCTGTCGTTCGACATCGTAACGAGGCATGATTTTTCCACGCCGCGCCTCGAATGCGGTCGCCGATCTTTGTGCCCACCGGAAGCTTGAGCCAGAGGCCATCCGTGGAGATCGGGCGATCTGCGACCGACGCTAGCCACGCCCCGTATCCATTGGATACATACATGGCGCCGTCCTTGCCCGACACATTCGCGAACCCGGCGGCCGGGACCATGAGCTGGCGGGCAACGTTACCGTCGACCACAAGTGGTTTCGACCACAAGTCTCGACTTCGCCACATCTTCGCGTCCGCGTATTCAAACTCCCCCATGAAGCAAGACTACTGGCCGGGACGGCGTCCTCCTTGAAGGTGCCCAACCGAGCCAGCCCCGAGTCGTCCAAGGACGGGGCCACCTTTCGACGGCCCGCGAAACCAAAACTTGGAAAAAGTCAAGGTTTGTCAACAGTCAGGGGCTAAATAGCCCCTGACCTGCGATAACACTGTGCCCGAGGTGGGACTCGAACTGCATTCCAGGCCTTGCAAACACTGGGAACTCCCGAAAACATGTCGAGTACGGGCCAAACCGGCCGATGTACGACGCAGTCCGACGGCAAAAGTGTTGACACTGTCAACACCCCCTTTCGGACAGAATTTGTATAACGCCGAGCGACTGCCGCCCTCGTTTTAGGAGAAGCGGCAGTCGCTCTATCGTCCGTTGCAACGGCATCAGGCCAACTCGTCCTCGATGCATCCGTCCGCGACAGATGTGTCGGCACGAATCTGGTCACGGCGATCCTCCTTCGTACATCTCATAGACCCAAAGTGCAGGAGCGCCCATGACCTTGCAGTCTGCACGACAACGTCACCGTGGGCCGTGGAACCGAGCGAACGGGTTGGAGCTCAAACGGCGGGGGGCTCCGTCGCAGGCCGCCCTCGGGGATGAGGAGGGCGTGGTTGCCTGATTGTCAGCGGCCGGCGGAACTGCGGACCCATGCCAGGGCCCGGTCCCGGCGAATGTCGTCACCACGTACGGTTTCAAGCCGCACGGCAATCGTGTCCGCATCGACCAGCCCATGCTCAAGGAGGGCGTTCACGAAGACGCGGTCCTTGGCCCGGCCGGCGATGAGCTTGGCCGCACATAGGTCGTGCGGTTCAAGGCAGAGTCCGGTCCGGCCATTGGTGTTGGCGTTATTGACCCTCACAAGCCTGTCCGTCCAGCCCTCGGGCAGCACCGCAGTGTCCATGCCGACGCCTTGGACATAAAACCCGTGTGTTTCGTGGAAGAACGACATCTCACCGATGGCCGCGTCCAGCTCGGTCGCCAACGACTGGGCATCATCGTCCTCCATCGGAGCGACGTCGACTTCCTCGGACATCGTCGCCTCGAGCGGCAACTCGTCCTCCGTGAATGACCCCAGGATTGCCTGGCTGCCGATGATCACGACGGTGTCGTGCCGGATGATTTCCGTCGCAGCCCGAATGGCGTGCTCCAACTGGCTACGATCCATGCCGCGTCGCCTTGTGAATGGCCAAGAGCCTCTCCTCATCTGTCAGGACTCCGGCGAAGGGCGTCATCTGGCGCAGGTCGATCGACCGCTCGTCCGGGCGGAGCATCACCTCAATAAGGTTCTCGACCGGGCCGGCGAGCAACGCCGACCATTCACTCACCCACCCCTCGGCAAAGGAGCCCCGGGACCTTGCCGCAAGACGGGCGAGGTTCACCCCCGCCTTAGCCAGCACAGCCTGAGGATCGACACGCAACTTCTCGGCAACGGCCCGGTGCAACTCATACGACACCCGTTCCTCCCGCCGTTCAAACGCCGGCCGGCCGGCCCGGGCCTTCTCCAACAGGCGCTGACTCACCGAAGGACTGACAGCCGTCGCCTTGGCGATCCCCCGAACCGTCATGCCCTCGACCCACAAAGAAAAGACAGCTTCAGCGCGGCTATCCGAAGCCGCAACCATCTCCCGACGCGCCCTATTGGCCGCCTCGCCAGCAACTTTCACCTTCTGGATGAGCTCATCCGTCAACACGGTGGACATGCTTGTATCCTACCCGGATACAGGTATTTTCTAAAAGCCAGCGATGAGAATACGGCGGCCCTTCGGCCGTTTCCTCGCTCTGCCATCACAGCTTGGGCCAACCTCGCGACGCCGAACAGCCGCCTCTCACCCTGTCATAACAGCCTCTTTCGGGTGTCATGACACCGCGTAGACTTGACCGTAAAGGTCAAGCCCTCTGAAAGGAGCGCGCCATGTCGGCAGGCACGCCACGGCACACGATCCGCGTGAGTGATGACCTGTGGAACGAAGCCCACCGCAAAGCCCTGCGGGAAGGCACCTCCGTGTCTGAACTCATCCGCATCCGGCTCCGCGAGTACGTCCCGGCCCCGGTCGAGCACCGGCACACCATCGCCGACTCCCTCGCGTACCTGGTCCCGAACGCGTTCAACGACCTGCACGGCCCTGCCGCCGGAACCGTGGAACTCCCGCTCCATCTGGACTGGGGACCGGAAAGAAGCTACACCGTGGATGACGACGGCAGCTGTTCGGCGCTGTACCAACTCACCCTGCAGAATTCGGGATCCATCGAGGAAATCTGCCGCATCGTCCACCCGGCACGGCAGACGGCCCTGTGGCCTACCATGATCCTTCCCTCACGGTGCAGGCAGCTCTGGGAAAACACCTTCCCCCAGCTTCCCGCCACCCGCGAAGCGAAGGAACACCCATCATGGACGACGCTCAGCGCGTAGCAGCCAAAATCGCCCTCGGCGCCCTGGCCGCCGACGGCTTCCTCCTCGCCGGCGGCCAGGCCCTCATTGAACACGGCATCACCGAACGCCTCTCGGACGACATCGACCTCTTCGCCCTCCACCGACGCCACACCCCGGCAACCTTCGCCGCATCGGTACAGAAAATGACAGCCGCCTCGAAGCCGCCGGATACACCGTCAAGATCACCCGACACTAGGAGGAGTTCGCCAGCGTCACCGTAGGACACAACGAAGAAGCCGTCGTCATCGATCTCGGACTGGACTGGTGGGAGAACTCCCCCGCCATCATCGACATCGGACCGATCCTGTCTCTGAAAGACTCCGTCGCATCCAAACTGCTCGTCGTCTACTCACGCGGATACGCCCGCGACTAGCTCGACGCCTACTCCATCATCACCAGCCGCCGCTTCACCCACCAGCAACTGATCACCCTCTGCCAACGCCGGGACCCGACCCTGGACCTGCCAACCTTCGCCGCCGCCATCGCCAGGCACCGGACACTCCCCACCACCGAATTCACCAAATACGGCCTCCACCCCAGCGAACTCCCCACCCTCAGCACCACCCTCCTGGACTTCGCCACGACAATCCACAACGCCTCATCAGCCGACTGACCTGCCGGGCGGACATTGTCTCTTCCGGAAATCGTCAGAAGGCGTCCAGGTCGGTTTCAACCAGGGCTGCGAGCTTGTCCAGGGCCTCTTCGGCGCCAGCGCCCTCGGCGCGCAGCACCACCGTGTCGCCGTTGCCGGCGCCCAAGGTCATGAGGGACAGGATGCTCGAGGCGTCCATGGCTTCGTCCTCAGGGGTGCCGTCCATGGCGATAGTGACCTCGACGTCCAGTTCAGCGGCGGCTTCGGCGAAGATTGCCGCGGGACGGGCGTGCAGACCGGAGCGGCTGGCGACTTCGGCTTTGAGTTCGGTCATGGGGTTCTCCTTCAGAATGGGGATCGATGAGGGTCGGGTGAAATCCAGGGTGCTTCTACAGGCCCAGTTCGGCCAGGATCGGCAGGCGGGCCCGCACGGAGTCGCGGCCTTCCGCAGCTGTGGCGGCTCCCACCGCCAGGGCCGCCACCTCCTGCGCCTCGGCCAGGGTGACGGTCTTCAGCACCGCGCCCACGGCTGCGAGCGAGCGGGCCGTCATGGAGAGCGTGTTCACGCCAAGGCCTGTGAGGACGACGGCGAGGGCCGGGTCCGCAGCGGACTCGCCGCAGACGCCCACGGCCTTGTCCCCAGCGGTCTTCGCACCCTCGACGGTCAGCTGCACCAGGCGCAGAACGGCCGGCTGCCACGGGTCGTTGAGCCCGGCGAGGGGGCCGAGCATGCGGTCCGCGGCCATGGCGTACTGGGTGAGGTCGTTCGTGCCCAGGGACGCGAACTCGACTTCCTTAAGGACACTTCCGGCGGTCAGCGCGGCGGAGGGGACCTCCACCATGACGCCCGGCGTCTTCAGCCCCGCGGCGGCACACAGGCTGGCGAAGTGCGCGGCCTCGGGCCGGGTGGCGATCATCGGGGCCATGACCCACACGACCGCCTCGGAGTCAGCGGCCGCCCGCGCAATCGCGGAGAGTTGGCGATCCAGCACGCCCGGGGTGGTCCAGTCGGTGCGGTAGCCGCGGACGCCCAAGGCGGGATTCGGCTCTGTGGAATCGGTCAGGAACGGCAGGGGCTTGTCCGCCCCGGCGTCCAGGGTGCGGACCACCACCTTCTTCCCCGGGAAAGCCGCGAACACGGCTCGGTAGGCGTCGGCCTGCTCGGCCACCGACGGCTCGGTGTCCCGCTCCAGGAAGCAGAACTCGGTGCGAAACAAGCCCACGCCCTGCGCGCCCATGCCCGCGGACGCCTCAGCGTCCTTTGCGTTGCCCACATTGGCCAGCAACGGCACCGGGTGACCATCCGCCGTCGTACCCGTGCCATCGAAGGAAGCCAGGGTCGCGGCACTGACCGCCCACTTCGCGGCCGATTCCCGCTCCGGCTCCCCCGGTTCCGGGACGACGACACCGGCAGCGCCGTCAACGTACACCTCCACGCCGTCGTCGATCGCCTCGATGCCCGCTGCCGCGACGACGGCAGGCAGGCCGAGGGAGCGGGCGATGATGGCGGTGTGGGACTGGGGTCCGCCGCCGGAAGTGGCCAGGGCCAGGACCACGGTGGTGTCCAGGGTGGCGGTATCGGCCGGGGCGAGGTCCTCGGCCAGGAGGATGAACGGGGTAGCGGAGCTGGGGATGCCCGGGGCGGGGGCGCCGCGCAGCTGAGCGACGATGCGGGCGCGCACGTCCAGTACATCAGTGGCGCGTTCGGCCATGTACCCGCCCAGGGCCTTGAACTGGGCGGCCACGCCCTCGGCGGCCTCCCACACGGCGCGTTCCACGCCGGTGCCGGCCGTGATCAGCTTCCCGGCGGCCTTCAGAAGCATGGCGTCCTTGGCCATCAGGGCCGTGGCCTCCAGCACAGCCTTGCCGTCCTCACTGGCCCGGGAGGCGCGATCCTTCAGCTCGTCATGCACCGCCAGCGCCGCGGCCTTCAGGCCAGCGATGGCCTCCGCCGGGTCCGTCCCGACGGGCAGGGCATCACCGGTGGCCGGCTCCGCCAACGGCCCCGGCATGTGCTTGACGGTGGCGATGACGCGGCCCGGATTGACTCCGACTCCCTGGAACCCTGTGGTTCCTGCAGTTTTCAGAGCTGTTGCTTTCATTGAAGTTCTCTTTCGTCTGTTCGGCTCAACAGTGCCCAGCGGGCGTCAATGCTGTCGGTTGGTTGAGAGAGGATTGTGACGGCGTCAGTGCACCGTGCCGCGACTATGGCTCTGCGGGCATGCTGCCCGGCCCTGGAGCGCGAGACGCATCGCGGTTTCAGCGGTATTCGTTCACATCCGCAACGAGGCGGGCCACGTGCAACGCCAGGTAGGCGACCTCGTCCCGGGTGAGGCTCGTGTCCAGTCCCATTTCCAGTAGGTACTGGATCTTGGCGGCGCAGACGACGGCCTCGGCGTGGCTCTGGATGATCGCGTCCACGAGTACGGAGGACTTCTCAGAGATCTGTTTGCCTGAGGCGACTCGGCTGAACAGGTATCGCAGATGGGTGACGAAGCGCGCTGCGTTCATGGACTGCTGGTCCACGGTGAAGCCGAAGGTCTTGTCCACCAGCGCGAACGCCTGCGCGATGACACCGGTCATCTGCATGGCCTTCTCCATGCCGGGGGTGGCGAACTGGGCGTTCACGAAGTGCATGGCCAAGGCGACTGCTTCGTCGTCGTGCAGTCTCACGCCCAGGGACGCCTCCACCAGGCCCAACGCCTCGCGTCCCGTGGAGAGCTCCTTCGGGTACAGCTGGGAGACCTCCCAGGCCAGCGGGAACTGCGCCGGGATCCCCGCCTGCAGCCGTTCGACGGCGAAGCTGAGATGGTCAGCGAGCGGTACCACCAGGGCTTGGCTGACCCGCAGGTCGAGCCGCTCCCCCGCCAGCGCCGCGACCTCGCCGGCTGCATTCAGGCAGTCCAAGGGGATGTCATCCAGGAAGCGGGCAAGCCGCTCCACATTGGCGTTCTCCGCCGCGACGAAGACCTGGTCTGCCACTTCGCGGGAGATTTCATCACCCGGTCTGCGGCCGTGGCCGAGGCCCCGTCCGATCACCACAAGGTCGTTGCCGTCGTCATCGATCGCCAGGACCGCGTTGTTGTTGAGCACGCGCTTGACTTGCACGTCTCACCGTTCCTTCCATCAACAGTTCACGGGGTGGTGCGGGGCAGGATGCCCCGCACCACTGGTGCCCGCACCGCGGGCCCGTCCTCAGAAGGACAGTGACTCACCGCCGGTGGCGATGACGTCCTGGTACCAGAAGAAGCTGTCCTTCCGTACCCGGGCCAGTTCCTTCAGATCGTCCTCCGTGCGGTCCACATAGATGAACCCGTACCGCTTGGAGATGCCCTGATGGGTCGAGATCACGTCGATCGCAGTCCAGGGGCAGTAGCCGAACACGTCCACGCCGTCGCTGATGGCCAGGCGGATCTGTTCCAGGTGTAGCTTCAGGAACTCGATCCGGTAGTCATCCCGGACCCGGCCGTCCACCAGCTCGTCCAAGGCACCCAGGCCGTTCTCAGTGATGATGAGCGGCAGCTGGTACCGGTCCCAGAGGCGGCGCATGGTGGTGCGGAAGCCCACCGGGTCGATCTCCCAGCCGAAGGCGTTGACGGGCAGATGTTCGTTCTTCACCGCTCGGTAGAGTCCCACCTCGCCGCGTACGATCTGCTGGTCCCCGCCCCGTACCTGGATGTCCGAGGAATCCCCGCGGGACGCACCCACGGTCTGGGTGGAGTAGTAATTGAACGCGAGGAAGTCCGGCTTCGCGGCGGCCAGCAACTCGAGGTCCCCGTCCAGGATCTCCGGCTCCCAGCCCTTCGATTTCAAGTAGGCCCAGGCCAGGTTGTGGTAAGTGCCCCGCACGGACAGGTCCACGTAGAGCAGGTTGCGGATGGCATCCCAGTCATCGGCCGCGATGATGTCCTCCGGTGCGCTCGTGGCCGGGTAGACGGAGACGATGTTCGGCGCGGGGCCGATCTTCGCTTCCGGCAGGAGCTCGTGGCAGAGCACCATGGCCCGGGCCTGGGCTAGGAACATGTGGTGGTTCTGCTGGTAGAGCTCCTTACCTCCCACCTGGCCGCTGCGGCCCGTGGTCCCGATGGCCCGGCCATGCAGGATCATCATGTTCTGCTCATTGATGGTGAGCCAGAATTTCACCTTGGAGCCGTACTCTTCGAACAGGATCCGGGCGTAGCGTTCGAAGGCATCGATGGTGGCCCGCTCCGACCAGCCACCCTTGGAATCCAGCGCCGCGGGGAGGTCGAAGTGGTACATGGTCACGACCGGCTCGATACCCTTGGCCAGGAGCGCGTCGATCACCCGGTGGTAGTGCGCGACGCCGGCCGGGTTCACCTCGCCGTCGCCGTCCGGGATGATCCGGGTCCAGGCGATGGAGAAGCGGTATGAGTTCAAGCCGAGTTCGGCGAACAGTTCTACGTCCTCGGCGTAGCGGTAGTAATGGTCAGAGGCCACCGTGAAGTCCGTGACACCGTCCGGCCGGTGCATATGGATGTCGATCACGGACGGGCCCTTGCCGTCGGCGTCCCAGCCGCCCTCCACCTGATAGGCGGAGGTCGAGGCTCCCCAGAGGAAGTCCCCAGGGAACGGCGTCAATTGCTCATGCTGCATGGTTATCCCGTTCCTCAGCGTCCGACGGCGGCGATCGCCGCGCCTGCCACCACGGAGCCGCCTTCGAGCTGCTCCACCGGCGCGTCCTTGGGACCGTTGGTCACCACCACCAGCACGGTGGCCGGGTGACCGGCGGCACGGATGGCGCCCAGATCGGCCGTGACGAGCGGCTGACCGGCCTCCACACGGGTTCCGCGTTCCAGCGCGCCGTGGAAGCCCTCACCCTTCATGGTCACCGTGTCGATGCCGACGTGCACCAGCACCTCCACGCCGTCGTCGGTCTTGATGCCGAAGGCGTGGCCGGTCTTCATGGCGACAGCGATCGTGCCGCTCACCGGGGAGACAATGACGCTCTCGGTCGGCTCCACGGCGATGCCGGGGCCCATGGCTCCGGAAGCGAACACCGGGTCACTGACCTCGGCAAGCGGCACCACGGAGCCGGCGCAAGGGGCCGCGAGCTCCACGGTCTCGGCACGCACCAGCGTGGCCATGCCACCCGCACCGCTGGCGACGACGGCGCTCTCGGCAACGGACGAGCGGCGGCCGGACGGTGCGGCGACGGCGTCGTCCGCTGCCGCAGTTGCTTCGCCGGCGGACTTTTCGAACTTGAACGAGAGGATGAAGGTCAGCACGGCGGAGACCACCGCGGAGATGACCAAGGCAATGATGATGTTGATCATGTTCACCAGCGTGTTGTCACCGATGTAGAGGAGCACGGCAGGCAGGCCGGAGGATCCGGTGGCGAAACGGTGCGCCTGGGACAGGCCAGCGTACAGGCCGCCCGCGCCGCCACCGATCATGGCCGCGATCAGCGGGTACCGCTTGGGCAGAGCCACACCGTAGAGGATCGGTTCGGTGATGCCCATCAGGCCGGTGATGCCGCCCGCGGTGGCAATCTGACGCGTCTTCTTGTCCTTGGTTCGGAAAGCGACGACCAGGGACGCTGCACCCATGGCGATGTTGGAGACCAGGGCGCCCGGGCCGAAGATGCTCTCCTTGCCCGTCTGGGCCAGCTGGACGACACCGAGGGGCGCGATGCCGTTGTGCAGGCCGAACATGACCATCACCGGAAGGGTCGCACCGACCAACAGGGCCGGTGCCCAGGCGGCGTTGGTGCTGAGGAAGGTGAAGAACGAGCCCAGGTAGCCGCTGAGGATGCTGCCGATCGGGCCCAGGACGCCGAGGGCCAGAGTGCCCATGATGAGGAAGGTCAGCATGGGGACGAACACGAGGTTCACGGACTTCGGGATTACCCGGGTGAGACTGCGCTCCACGTAGTATTGGGCGAAGATGACCAGGATGATCGGGATGACCGCACCTGAGTAGTTCACCAGCGGGAAGGGTAGGATCTCGAAGAAGCTGACCGGCTCTTTCTTTGTCACCAGGGCCACCCAATTGGGGTGCAGCATCATGGCGGCGACCGCGGCGGCCAGGATGGGGCTGATTTTCAGCTTCTGTGCCGCGCTGAACGCCAGGAGCACGGGCAGGAAGTAGAACACCGCATCTGCGAAGAGGTTCACCAGCACGTAGGTCTGGGAGCCGGTGTTCACTACCTTCAGGACGACCAGCAGGGCCAGGAGGGCCTTGACCATACCAGCGCCGGACAGAGCCGGGATGAGGGGCTGGAAGACGCTGGAGACGAACTCGATGACCGCGCTGCCCACGTTTTTGCGCTTGCCCTTGGCTGGGCCGTCGTCGTCCTTGGCGTTGGCAGACAGATCGCCGAGCTCGCGCTCCACTTCGTCAAACACGTCCTTGACGTGCATGCCGACCACCACTTGGAAAACTCCGCCCTTGGAGAGGGTTTTTGCGATGCCTTCAGTGGCGTTCAGTTCGTCCAGCGCGACGGCGGACTCGTCCTTGAGGGCGAAACGAAGCCGGGTCTGGCAGTGGTAGGCCTCGGTGATGTTGGCTTTGCCGCCAACCAGCCGCACGATGTCTGCGGCTAAGGGAGCGTATTGCTTGCTCATGATTTCCTCGCGTTCTCAGATCCGCCCTTCATTGGGCGGAGGTGTGAGGCAACGCGGCTTGAGCTGTTTCAGGTGATCCTGTTTCGGGGCACGATAAAGGCCCAAGCCGGTTGACCGATGAAGGTCGCAGAGCTTGAGCCTTGCCTCGCCCGAAGCGAGTTACATACCCAGGTCTCGAAAGAACCAGCAACCATCATGTCAGGTGATATGAGTCACGTCAAGCGAAGCGGCCATCGGATCGATCGCGGGACGCATTGACCTCACCGATCGGGTGTCCCTCATGACCGGCCGCAAAGGGTGCAAGGCGTCGTGATCGGCACGAACCTGCTTGGCTCCGTTACCTCATCGGGGTATTCCTCGACCAGCTCACGAAAAGGAAACCGGCAAGCTGATCGAGGTCTTCTCGGACGGCCGTGTGCCTCTGATTGAGCCGGGCGTCGTCGACGCCGGACTGCCCAGCTCGATCAGCGGTCGGAGGGAGGGAGCCCTACCTCGGGTCGACGCGCACTGTCGCCGCGCGAGTCCTCGTTGAGGTCATCGGCGGTAGATACGGGCTGCCTGCGTATTTCTTCGCATAGGCTGCGTCGATGCGGTCGTTGATCTCGCCGTCCACCGGGGTGAACGCAACTTCAGCGTCGATGCCGCCGGCGCGGATGCGCCCAGCCCCCTGCGTCATCGCTGAGCTGTGCCAGCGGGATGCGGGCCCGTTGTACGCGCGAACGTACACGTCACCCTCGACGACGACAGACCAGATCCAGGTCGGTGTGCCCGGAGTCGTGCCGTCATCACGGTAGGGCGAGATGTGGAAGTCGTCGGTCGAGCCGATCTCCTCAAGCTGCTGCGGAGTCCAAGCCGTCATCCTTCATCGTCCTCCCGTGTCGCTTGCCGCCGTAGACCGGGAAAGCGGTGTGCTCGCCGTAGTCCATGTCTTGCAGCTCGCGCAGCGCGGCCATGTCGTCATCGGCGATGACGAAGTCGACTTCGGCGTTGGAGCGCATGTGCTCGGGGTTGGCGGTCTTCGGCAGCGACACCGTGCCCAGCTGCAGCGTGTACCGGATGCACAGCTGCGGCACCGTCACCCCGTATCTCCCTGCCATCGCCCGCACCTCGGTGTTCTTCAGCATCTCCCCGTGGGCAATCGGCGAGTATGCCTGGACAAGGATGCCCTTGCTCACGCAGTAGGCCAGCAGGTCCGCCGGCGTGTTGCCCGCGTGGACCAGGAGCTGGTTCACCTGCGGGACCACGGTCGCGGTGGACAGGATGGTGTCCAGGTCGGATTCCAGGAAGTTCGACACCCCGATGGAACGGACCTTGCCGGCTCGGTAGGCGGCTTCCAGGGCACGCCATGCCTGACGGTTCCCGTCTGCGTAGTCCCCGCCGCGAAAGTCGTCCCACGGCTGCGGAGAATGGATGAGCATCAGGTCGATGTACTCGAGCCCGAGCTTCTCCAGCGACCCATCGATCGCTGCCACCGCACCGTCATAGTCCTTGATTTCCGCAGCCAGCTTGGTCGAGACGAACAGCTCTTCACGAGCGACACTGCTGGTGCGGATCCCTTCGCCCACACCGCGCTCGTTGCCGTAGGCCTGAGCTGTGTCGATGTTGCGGTAGCCGATCTCGATCGCGGCCTTCACCGCGTCAGCAGCTTTGTCGTCGTCGATGAACCAGGTGCCGAGGCCCAGCTTGGGAATCTCGACGCCGTTGGCTAGTGTGTAGCTCTCGTTCAGAATGCTCATGCGCCTTCTTCGTTCTTCGGCAGCTGGGCGTACACTTCGTCGGTGACGGGCTCGAGCCATTCGTTGCTGACGTTCTCACCCGGGGTGATGAAGGCGACGTGGGAGAACCACGAGTATTCCTTCGCCCCATGCCAATGCTTCGTGCCGGCCGGCACACGGATCACCGCTCCCGGCTCCAGGCTGATCGGCTCGGTGCCCTCTGCCTGGTACCAGCCGCTGCCCGCAGTGCAGATCAGGATTTGATCGCCTCCCCCATCGGTGCCGTGGTGGATATGCCAGTTGTTGCGGCATCCCGGCTCGAAAGAGACGTTGCTGACCGGCACGATCCCGCCGGCGAGCGGGGCCAGGTAGCTCTGGCCAATGAAGTACTGGGCGTAGGCGTCGTTCTTCTCCCCGAGAGGGAAGATCTGTGTGAAGTTGTTGTCAGTCATTCTGCTTTTCCTTATGTTGTGATCAGTGATTGACGTACGCCATGTGCTCGGGGTTGTAGCGGTCTCCGCGGACGCCGAGGCGCCGGGCGAGGCTGTCGAGGTCGGAGCGCTCGTCCGCGGAGAGCGCGAGCTGAGTGGCTGCTGCGTTCTCCTGTATGCGCTCGGTGCGTCGGGTGCCGGGAATCGGCACGATCCCTGGTTGCTGCGCGAGCAACCAGGCAAGGGCGACCTGGCCCGGCGTCGCGCCCTTCGCCTCGGCGAGGCCCTTTACGTGGTCGACGAGCTTCTGGTTCGCTGAGAGGTTCTCCGCCTCGAACCGCGGGACACGGTTGCGGATATCGCCCTCGGTGAAAGCCGTCGCCGAGTTGATGGTGCCTGTGAGGAAGCCCTTGCCGAGCGGACTGAAGGGGACGAATCCGATGCCGAGCTCCATCAGCGTCGGCAGCACCTCTGTCTCAGGGTCCCGTGTCCAGAGCGAATACTCGCTCTGGACCGCGGTGACCGGGTGCACGGCGTGAGCGCGGCGGATCGTGGCCGCGGAGGCCTCGGAGAGGCCGAAATGCTTAACCTTGCCTTCGGCGATGAGCTCGCCGACCGTGCCAGCGACATCCTCAATCGGCACGGCCGGGTCGACGCGGTGCTGATAGAACAAATCGATCACGTCCGTGCGCAAGCGGCGTAGGGACTCGTTTGCGACGCAGCGGATTTGCTCTGGCCGGCTGTTCAGGCCCGCCATCCTGTTGTCCCGGATGTCCCAGCCGAATTTGGTGGCGATGACGACCCGGTCGCGAATCGGCTCAAGCGCCTCGCCGACGAGCTCTTCGTTGACGTACGGCCCGTAGACCTCTGCCGTGTCGAAAAACGTCACGCCCTCGTCGACTGCCGATCGCAGCACGGCGACCATCTCATCGCGATCGCCGGGATTGGGTCCGTAGCTCTGGGACATGCCCATCGCGCCGAGCCCGATCGCGGAGACCTTGAGGTCCTGGCCAAGTGTTCTGGTGTGCATGATCAATCCTTCGTAGTAGTGGTGTCGTCCAGCACGGGGCGCGACGGCGATACGGTCATGGTGGCGATTTCGGTGGCGGCGAGGCTCGCGAGCAGCTGCAGCCGTTGGTCGCTCGGCGATCCGGGCTCGGCGGTGTAAATGAGGAACGAAAGCCCGGGCTCGGCGGTCAGTTCCAGACCCTCGTAAGTGAGGGTGAGGTCGCCGACCTCGTGGTGGTGAAAGTCCTTTGTCCCCGAGCCGTGGCGGCGGACGTTGTGCGCACCCCACCGCGTGCGGAACGCGTTACTGCGGGTGGAGAGTTCACCGACGAGGTCGTGCAGCTGCTTGTCCCGTGGGTCATGGCCGGCCTCCGTGCGCAGGATCGCGACGGTGACGTCGGCGGCTGCCTCCCAGTCCGGGTAGAAGGTCCTGGCGCGTTCGTCGAGGAAGCAGTACCGGGCGAGGTTTCCCTGCCCGGGCCCGGCGAAGACCTCGTCGTAGAAGGCGCGGCCCAGAGCGTTGGTGGCCAAGATGTCCATCCGCCCGTTGCGTACGAAGGCCGGGCCGTTCACGATGACCTCCAGTGCACGGGTCAGGCTATCCCTCGCCACCCACGTCTTCGGCTTGCGTCTGCGCACAGGCTGCGCACGCCCGTTGGCGGCCCGGGCGAGGTCGAACAGGTGCTCGCGCTCGGCATCGTCGAGCTGCAGGGCCCGGGCGACCGACTCCAGCACGGAGTCGGACACCCCGACGAGGTTGCCTCGCTCGATCTTGGCGTAATACTCCGGGCTCACGTCCGCAAGCATCGCCACCTCACCACGCCTCAAGCCCGCCACGCGACGGTGACCCGAGACGGCCAGCCCTGCCTGCTCGGGGCTGATATTCGCCCGACGGGACATGAGGAACTCCCGCGCTTCGTCTCTGGTATTCATGCAGACAACGCTATTCCGGCCACCGACCTGGAGGGAGTCCCCACTGGTACACCCTTCACTGGAGACTCCCTCCGCCGCCGCCGCGGCGATGGAATAGAAGCATTCGAGCAGCTGCGACGAAGGAGAATGATCATGAGCCATGAAGAGCAGAACACCGGCTGGAGCGGCGGGAAGAAGGCCTTCGGCGACTTCGCCCCCGGAATGGTCCACTACACCGACAAGGTTCTCTTCGATGAGGTCTGGGAGCGCGAGGAGCTCTCCAAGCGCGATCGGAGCCTGATTACGGTCGCGGCGCTGACCGCACTGGGCAAGATGGACCAGCTCAAGTTCCATCTCGGTTTCGCCCGACAAAACGGTGTCACCGACGAAGAGCTGAAGGAAGCCCTCCTGCACCTGGCGTTCTACTCCGGTTGGCCCAACGGTATGGGCGCGATGAGCGTATTGAAGGGCATTATCGAGGAAGAGAGCTGAGCGTTTACAGCTGCTTAGTACGACTAGACTGACCCGTTCCTGGCAGCAAATCGGCAGTGCCCATTCCCCGACTCGATCGGAGAAGCACCCGCTGCACCCCAGAATTGTCCCAAGGAGAGTAAATGAACGATCCGCGCACACCGGTCCGGCGCAGCCCCCGCGGGCAGGCCATGGCCCCGCCGACGGTGCCGATTCGGGCCGAGGCCTTCGACGACCCACACGGCACCGTCCTGTACTGGCTCGGCATGGCGGGATTCCTGATCAACGCACGAGGAACTTTGCTGGCCGTCGACCCGCTGCTCCAGGACTTCGACATGCCCGTGCTCATCGACTTCCCGCTGCAGGCGGCAGACGTGCCCCGACTCGACGCCGTCCTCGTCACCCATGCCGACAATGACCACTTCAGCGTGCCGACATGTACGGCCTTGAATGCAGTCACTCAGCGGTTCCACTCGACCCGCTACGTTGCCGAGCTGATGCGCGAACTTGGCATGCCCGCCGACGGCCACGGCATCGGCGACGCCTTCTCCGTCGGAGGGGTCCGGGTCACGGTCACCCCGGCCGACCACGCCTGGCAGAATGCCGCGCCCCAGCCGGGGCAGCGTACCTTCCACGATGAGGACTCGTGCGGCTTCTGGATCGAGACCCTTGACGGCGTGATCTGGGCACCAGGCGATTCACGCTTGATCCGCGAACACCATCTGACCATGCCGACTCCGGACGCGCTCCTCTTCGACTTCTCGGACAGCGAATGGCACTTCACCTTCGACGGCGCCGTCGAGATGGCCAATGCCCATCCCGATGCGGACTTGCTCCTGCACCACTGGGGCAGCGTAGATTCACCCGAGTTCGCCCCATTCAACGCCGACCCGGACACGCTCCGGGACGCCGTGGTCAACCCCAAGCGCATCCGTGTGCTCGCACCGGGCGAGCCTTTCCGGCTGGGGGCGCGTCCGCGGAGGCGCGACACACTCAGCGGTTGACATAGCCAAGGTGAGTGGAACCGCCGCCAAGACTAGAGCCAATTCGACGATCTGCCCAGTCAAAGAACATGGCATGTGACTTCTGACTCGAGCGCAGAATCTCGCGACATGAGCGATTTACCAACGTTGTCAGATAGGTATGCAAATGTGCCTCTGAAATGCGGCGATACCTTCCAGCGACCGGCTGACGACCCATATGCGTCCCCGCACATTCACTCACCAGTGACTGTGGTGAGGTGGGTTGTGCCGGTGGCTTTCACCGCACCCCCAGCGTCGATAAAGCAGACATCAGTGTTGACAGTGTCCACACCCGCTTTGACAGGACCAACTCACCCACACAGTTCCCCGGATGGCCACGAGAAACCTTCCGAGAACCGCTCCCCAACAAAATCGGTTTCATCATGTCGTACCTGCACCCCAATCCCATGAACAGGTGTTGGCCATCCACGGCCCACCCGACCAAACCGGAGCGAGGAACCGCATAATCCCACCCATAGCAGGCGGAGGGCCCACCAGCCAGAACCCTGGACCCGCCACCCACACACCTGAACAGGCCACCGCGGCGACCAGGCCGAAGCCCGCACCACCAGCGTCAGAGGCACTTGTCAAGCTTTGTCAACACGTTAAAGCAAAAACCCCTCTGACGAGGGGGAATGCTGTGCCCGAGGTGGGACTCGAACCGCATTCCAGCCCTTGCAAACACAGGGAACTCCCGAAAACATACCGAATCCGAGCGTGTCCGGCAGATGTACGGCCCAGTCTGAAGCCAAAAGTGTGGACATTGTCCACACTTTCTTTCTGCCACCATTCCAGCTAAAAGCCGATCAGCGTGGTTGCGGCCCCCATGAACACCACGGTCAGTACGAGCACGGTGCGGCGGCCGACTTGTCGCCGTAGTGGCCGGCGAGGAAGGCGCGAGGGTGGGAAGAGGAAGCTGATACCGACGGAGGCGAAGGACAACAGCAGCCCGATGGAGCCCCCGTTGGTTCTCCTTCGAACTGTTGGCGGGCGTGCCGATGGCAGGGGTGCCGATCGTGGGCCGGCGCCCCCGCCTTCCAGAATTCAGTGGTGTTGGATCTACACCGGGACTGATGGTGCGGTGGCTGAATCTGCGGTAGCCAAGCCAAACACCGTTGAGGAAGGGTGCACCTCCGGCTGCAGTAGGGGTGCAAAGAACGCACCTAACTCTGCTGTTGCCGTCAGCGGCAGGACGTTTGCCACGTACTGGTCCGGGCGGACAACCACGACCACGCCGCCGCGGTCCAGACCTCGCAAGTCGAAAATGTCCGCTGACGGATCGGCACCATAGACCTTTTCGTAGTCGGTGAGCTTGAACGGGCCGACCTGTGGCTTAAACACTGCCGGAACGGCTCCGATGTCTATGCTGTCATGCGCTTGTTGGTAAATCACTTTGACGTCGAACCAAGCATCAGGGTCAGCGCCTGGCGGCGTGGCGGCCAGCGGGGACTCAGGAGATTTCATCATCCACTCGGCCAACAGTTCAGTGGCCGAGGGAACGCCATGCCCGGTCCCCTGTCCCTGCTGAGGAACACCGGAATCTGCGAACACATAGATCCGCCAGCGGCCGTCGGCGGTGGCGTGGTGGCCCAAGTGGACTGGGTTAGTGTCGGCCACCCGTACAACAGGTGCCGATTTGAAGCGCTTGCCCACGGGGAAGCCAGCCGCCAGGGATTGGTACTCAGCAGTGCCGACCAGCATCGACGGCGCGTATTGGGTCATGAAGCCGGCGGGGAACTCTGCAGTGCTGACGTAGAAGTCCTCGAGCTCGGAGGGGTTCGCGAACTCCTCCGGCTTCTTGGCCATCATGGTGGACCACTCTTTGTCGAAATCGATGAGGTTCTTGGCGACTACCTGCCGTTCGGCCGAGTAGGTGGACAGGAGGCTTTCGGGGCTCCGGCCTTCCAGTACGTGTCCGAGTTTCCAGGCGATGTTGAAGCCGTCCTGCATGGAGACGTTCATGCCTTGGCCGGCTTTGGCGCTGTGGGTGTGGCAGGCGTCACCGGTGATGAACACGCGCGGGGTTCGGGTTCCGCGCTGCTCCGGGAGGACGTCGTCGAACCTGTCAGTGAGGCGGTGGCCCACCTCATAGACGCTGTGCCATGCGACGTTGCGCACGTCCAGTGTGTAGGGGTGCAGAATCTCGTTGGCCTTGCCGATAATTTCCTCGATGCTGGTGTTCCGGACCGCGCCCCTGTCATTGGGGTCAACTTCGCCGAGGTCCACATACATGCGGAACAGATGTCCGCCCTCACGTGGGATCAGCAGGATGCTGCCGCCCGCACCTGACTGGATGGCGCACTTGGTGCGGATGTCCGGGAAGTCGGTGACGGCGAGTGCGTCCATGACACCCCAGGCGTGGTTGGCTGCGTCGCCGGCGAGGGTACAGCCAATTGACTCCCGCACCTTGCTGCGCGCGCCGTCGGCACCTACAACATACTTGGCCCGAACAATCCTCTCCTGGCCTTCGTTGGGACCGGAGGTGTGAACGAGTGTGACGGAAACCGGGTACTCCCCTTCGTCGGTAACCTCGAGTCCTTGGAACTCGTAGCCGTAGTCAGGTGTCATACGGGTGGGTGCGTTCGCCATGTACTCGGCGAAATAGTCCAAAACCCTGGCCTGGTTAACGATGAGGTGGGGGAATTCGCTGATTCCGGCCGGATCATCAGGGGTCCTCGCCGTGCGGACAATGCCCGTGGGATCATTCACATCCGGCTTCCAAAACGCCATCTCAGTGATCGCATAAGCCTCGGCAATGATCCGTTGGGCGAACCCGAAGGCTTGGAAGGTTTCGACGCTGCGGGCCTGGATGCCGTCCGCCTGGCCGATAGCGAGCCGTCCGGGGCGGCGTTCCACGATTCGCGTGGTGATGTTCGGAAAGCGGGACAGCTGCGCTGCGGCGATCATGCCGGCAGGCCCGGTGCCAACGATGAGCACGTCAACTTGCTCAGGGAGCTCGGCAGGCCGGTCCAGACCGACGCCGGCTGCGGGCTGAACCCTTGGGTCACCGGATACGTAACCGTGGTGGTGGAACTGCACGGGCTTTCCTCACTTCACTGTGGGCGTTAAGTCATCTGAATGGTGTTCTATATTTGAACGCAGGTTTCTATATTCGAAACGTTGGCAGTTGAGTCAACACTTTACGGCACGAGCGGACCACTCGACAAGAGGGCAGAAATCCCCTGAATTGAGGGGTTGACGCAGGATGCAATGCCGGTCATAGTCATTCGTATACGATTTCGTACTTGATGCAGCTCGACGAGGAGGAGGCGCTGTGACACTGGATTTACGGAGCCAGGAAGTCAGCCAGGACATGCTGGCCCGGACGCGCAAAGTCATTGCCGTCCACATCAATTACCCCAGCCGAGCGGCGCAACGTGGGCGAACCCCCACGCAGCCTTCGTACTTCCTGAAGCCGTCCTCGTCACTGGCGCTCGGCTCCGCTGCCACCCCCGGCACGGTTGAGCGGCCGGCAGGCTGCGAGCTCCTCGGTTACGAGGGTGAAATCGCCCTGGTGATAGGAAAGCCGGCACGCCGCGTCAGCCTTGAGGATGCCTGGAGCCACGTCGAATGGGTGACTGGGAGCAATGACCTGAGTGTGTACGACCTCCGGTATGCGGACAAGGGCTCCAACGTCCGGTCGAAGGGCGGCGACGGCTTCACTCCCGTTGGCCCCGCGCTGATCCCGGCCGATGCTGTTGACCCCACACAGTTTCGGATCCGTTCCTGGCATAACGGGGATCTCGTCCAGGACGACGCCACCGAGGACTTGCTCTTCCCGTTCGCACAGCTCGTCGCGGACCTCTCCCAGTTACTCACGCTCGAAGAGGGCGACATCATCCTCACCGGCACCCCCGCCGGTGCGTCCGTCGCCAAGCCAGGTGACGTCGTCGAAGTCGAGGTCACCGGCGGTGAGTTCAGCAGCGGCCGCCTGGCCACCAGAGTAACGGAAGGAACGACGCCGTTCGCGGACTTTGGCGCCCGGCCCAAGACTGATGACATTCAGCGGGAAGAAGCGTACGGATCGCGGGAGGCTGCGGGTCTGAAGTCCGCCGCCTCGGTGCTAACGCCGGAACTGAAGAAGAAGCTGGAGTCCGTTGCCACGGCCACCTTGTCGTCCCAGCTCCGTAAGCGCGGACTGAACAACGTGAGCATTGACGGACTGCAGGCCACCCGCACGGACCGCAAGGTAGTGGGCCTGGCCAGGACCCTCCGCTATGTGCCGAACCGGGAGGACCTCTTCAAGGCCCACGGCGGCGGCTTCAACGCCCAGAAGCGTGCCATCGACTCTGTAAACGAGGGCGAAATCCTGGTCATGGAAGCCCGCGGCGAGAAGGGCACCGGCACCGTTGGGGACATCCTCGCGCTGCGCACACAGGTCCGCGGAGCAGCGGCCATCATCACCGACGGTGGCGTCCGCGACTACTCGGCAGTGGCCGATCTGGAGATGCCCACCTACTTCGCCAACCCGCATCCGGCGGTGCTGGGACGTCGGCACATCCCCTGGGATACGGACATCACCATCGCCTGCGGTGGAGCCACCGTGCAGCCGGGAGACATCATTGTTGCCGACTCGGACGGCATCCTGGTCATCCCGCCGGCCATCGCCGAGGCACTGGTGGAGGACTGCATTCAGCAGGAGAAGGAAGAGACATTCATCTTCCAGATGGTCCAGGAAGGCAACAGTGTTGATGGGCTGTATCCGATGAATAAGGAGTGGCAGTCGAGGTACGAGAAATGGGTCGCAGCTGAATGGTCCACCGAGCAGGCAGACCACCTGCACCGCTCCGCCACCTTGGACGCCTACCTCGCCCAATCCAACCAGCAACCAAATAACAGTTAGGACTTCAATGATGACGACCTCAGTAGAAACCACCCAGCACTACATTCCCGAGAACCTTCCTACGCACCTCCAGCACTTCATTGACGGCAAGTTCGTCGATTCCGTGGGCGGCAAAACCTTTGACGTTCAGGACCCGGTCTCGAACGAGAATTACGCCACGGTTGCCGCCGGTCAGCCGGAGGACATCGACCTCGCCGTCGCCGCCGCCAAGCGCGCCTTCCACGAAGGTCCATGGTCGAAGATGCTGCCCCGCGAACGCTCACGCGTGCTGCACAAGATCGCCGACATCGTCGAATCCCGCGACGACGAACTCGCCCTTCTCGAGAGCTTTGACTCCGGCTTGCCCATCACGCAGGCCAAGGGCCAGGCCCGACGGGCCGCGGAGAACTTCCGCTTCTTCGCCGACCTCATCGTCGGGCAGGAAGACAACGCCTTCAAGGTTCCTGGTCGCCAGATCAACTACGTGAACCGCAAGCCGATCGGCGTCGCCGCGCTAATCACGCCGTGGAACGTCCCCTTCATGCAGGAGTCCTGGAAGCTCGCCCCGGCTATCGCAACCGGCAACACCGTGGTCATGAAGCCCGCCAGCTACACCCCCCTCTCCGCCGTATTGTGGCCCGAAATCTTCCGAGAGGCAGGCCTGCCCGACGGCGTCTTCAACCTCGTCTTCGGATCCGGCGGCGTCGCAGGCGACTACCTCGTGAAGCACCCCGACGTGCCGATCGTCTCCTTCACCGGCGACAGCTCCACCGGCGCCACCATCTCGACCGCAGCTGCCCCGCAGTTCAAGAGCCTCTCGCTCGAGCTTGGCGGTAAGAGCCCCGCCGTCGTCTTCGCCGACGCCGACATCGAAGCCGCCCTCGACGCCACCGTATTCGGTGTGTTCAGCCTGAACGGCGAGCGTTGCACCGCCGGGTCCCGCGTGCTCGTGCAGCGCGAGATCTACGACGACTTCGTAGCCCGGTTCGCCGAGCGCGCCAAGAACATCAAGGTGGGCCTCCCGAGCGATCCCGCGACGGAGGTTGGCTCACTTGTGCACCCGAACCACTTCGACAAGGTCATGAGCTACATCGAAATCGGCAAGACCGAGGGCCGGCTGCTGGCCGGTGGCGGCCGTGCCGAAGGCTTCCCCATGGGCAACTACGTCGCGCCGACCGTGTTCGCCGATGTCTCCCCCGACGCCCGAATCTTCCAGGAAGAAATCTTCGGCCCTGTCGTCGCGATCACGCCCTTCGACACCGACGAAGAGGCGCTGGCTCTGGCGAACAACACCAAATACGGCCTCGCTGCCTACGTCTGGACGCAGAACCTGAAGCGCGCACATAACTTCGCACATGCCATCGAAGCCGGCATGGTGTGGCTGAACTCGAACAACGTGCGCGACCTGCGCACACCGTTCGGCGGCGTCAAAGCCTCCGGCCTCGGACGCGAAGGCGGCTACCGCTCCATCGACTTCTACACCACCCAGCAGTCGGTACAGATCACCCTCAACGAGGCCCACTCGCCCAAGTTCGGCAACGTCGAAGACGCCGCCGCAACCAGCGACAGCTAACCCCACCCCATACCTTTCGAAGAAGAGAGACCATCATGACAAACTTCGTCCCCACCCCCACCGTCCCAGCCCCGGACATCGTGCGCTGCGCCTACATGGAAATTGTGGTCACTGACCTCGCCAAGTCCCGCGAGTTCTACGTTGACCTCCTGGGCCTGCACGTCACCGAAGAAGATGACAACAACATCTACCTGCGCTCCCTCGAGGAGTTCATCCACCACAACCTGGTACTGCGCAAGGGACCCGTCGCCGCCGTCGCCGCGTTTGCCTACCGGGTGAAGTCCCCCGCGGAAGTGGACGCCGCCGAGGCCTACTACACGGAACTCGGCTGCCGGGTCGAACGCCGCAGGGACGGCTTCACCAAGGGCGTCGGCGACTCCGTCCGCGTCGAGGACCCGCTGGGCTTCCCCTACGAGTTCTTCTACGACGTGCAGCACGTCGAGCGCCTCACCCAGCGGTACGACCTCTACTCCGCCGGTGAACTCGTCCGGCTGGACCACTTCAACCAGGTCACACCCGACGTCCCCCGCGGCCGCAAATACCTCGAAGACCTCGGCTTCCGCGTCTCAGAAGACATCCAGGACTCCGACGGCGTCACCTACGCCGCGTGGATGCACCGCAAACAGACAGTCCACGACACCGCCCTCACCGGCGGCAACGGACCCCGGATGCACCACATCGCCTTCGCCACCCACGAGAAGCACAACATCATCCAGATCTGCGACAAGATGGGCGCCCTGCGCATCAGCGACCGGATCGAACGCGGGCCCGGCAGGCACGGCGTATCCAACGCCTTCTACCTCTACATCCTGGACCCCGACGGCCACCGCATCGAGATCTACACCCAGGACTACTACACCGGCGACCCCGACAACCCCACCATCACCTGGGACGTCCACGACAACCAGCGCCGCGACTGGTGGGGCAACCCGGTGGTCCCGTCCTGGTACACCGAGGCTTCCCTGGTGCTGGACCTGGATGGCAACCCGCAGCCCGTTATCGAACGCACCGACGCCTCCGAAATGACTGTCACCGTGGGAGCGGACGGATTCTCCTACACCCGCAAAGAAGGCGCGGACGCGGAAGGCTTCAAACTCGGGGCACAGCTCTAAGCCTGGAATCTCGCCGCCGGTCCCGTCTCGCAACGACACGGGACCGGCAGCCACACGTTCACACTGATCTGCCGACCATTTGAGGAGCGCCTAATGCTTGAGCCGACGCCGCTTCGACTAGAACCGGAGAACACCTTCCGGGACGCTCTCGCCGCGGCCAACCGCCCACTCGCGGGCATGTGGGTCTGCTCCGGCAGCCCGCTCATCGCCGAGCTCTGCGCCGGGTCCGGCCTCGACTGGCTGCTGGTCGATGCCGAACACAGCCCGAACGGACTCGAATCCATCCTCGCCCAACTCCAGGCAACCCACGGCTACCCCGTCCTCACCGTGGTGCGGCCGCCAGTGAACGACACTGTGCTCATCAAGCAGTACCTGGACCTGGGCGTTCAGAACCTGCTGATCCCCATGGTCAGCTCGGAGGCCGAGGCCGAGGCCGCCGTCGCAGCGACCCGCTACCCTCCCCACGGGGTCCGCGGCGTGGGCTCGGCCCTTGCCCGCGCCGCCCGATGGAACCGCATTCCGGATTACCTCGCCCGGGCCTCGGAAACCATCAGTGTCACCGTCCAGATCGAAACCACCCGGGCTGTGGATTCAGTGGCGGAGATCCTCGCTGTGGACGGCGTCGACGCCATCTTCCTTGGCCCCTCGGACCTCGCTGCCTCCATGGGTCTGCTGGGACAGCAGGAACACGCCGAGGTCCGTGCCGCCGTCGAACATTGCCTCGGATCCGCGAAAGCGGTCGGCAAACCGGTCGGCGTCAACGCCTTCAACCCCAGTACCGCCCGCCACTACCTGGACAACGGCGCCAGGTTCATCCTGGTGGGGGCCGACGTCGCACTCCTTGCGAGGGGCTCCGAAGCCCTCGCCTCCCAATACATCCAGCCCTCCGACGACGACTCCCCCGCCAGCTACTGACTCGCTTTAGTTAGGACTTTTCATGACTGCAACATCTGCGGCAATGACTTTTGCCATCTCTCCTGGGCGCGAGGCCGAGCTCCTCGCCTCCGTGCCCACCGGCCTGCTGATTGGCGGGCAATGGCGGGACGCGTCCGACGGCGGCACGTTCGACGTTCATGACCCCGCCACAGGGGAAGTGCTTGCCACCCTCGCCTCAGCCACCAGCGAGGATGCCGTCGCCGCGCTCGATGCGGCGGACGCCGCCCAGGCCGGTTGGGCGCGGACCGCGCCACGCGTGCGGGCCGAGATCCTGCGCCGGGCCTTTGACCTGGTCACCGAACGGGCCGAGGACTTTGCCCTGCTGATGACACTCGAGATGGGCAAACCCCTGGCCGAAGCCCGCGGCGAAGTGGCCTACGGCGCCGAATTTCTGCGCTGGTTCTCCGAAGAAACAGTCCGCGACTACGGCCGCTACCTCACTACCCCTGAGGGCAAAAACAAGATCCTCGTCCAGCACAAACCAGTCGGACCCTGCCTGCTGATCACGCCTTGGAACTTCCCGCTCGCGATGGCCACCCGCAAGGTCGCCCCCGCCGTCGCCGCAGGCTGCACCATGGTCCTCAAGCCAGCCAAACTCACCCCTTTGACGGCGCAGCTGTTCGCTCAGACCATGCTCGACGCCGGGCTGCCGCCGGGGGTCCTCAACGTGGTGTCTTCCTCCAGCGCCGCCGGGATTTCCGGACCGTTGCTGAAGGACTCTCGGCTGCGGAAGGTGTCCTTCACCGGCTCCACCCCCGTGGGCAAGCGCCTTATCGCCGACGCTGCCCAGAACGTCCTCCGCACCTCGATGGAGCTCGGCGGCAACGCCCCGTTCATCGTCTTCGAGGACGCCGACCTGGATGCCGCCGTCGAAGGTGCGATGGCCGCCAAGATGCGGAACATGGGCGAAGCCTGCACCGCAGCGAACAGGTTCCTTGTCCAGGAATCCGTGGCGCAGGAATTCACCCGGAAATTCGCCGCGGCGATGGCAGCCCTGGCCACCGGCCGCGGTACCGAGGCTTCCACCCAGGTCGGTCCGCTGATCGACGCCGGCGCGCGCGACGACGTGCACGCCCTTGTGACCGCTGCCGTCGACGCCGGAGCCACAGCCGTGACGGGCGGCTCTGCAGTGGACGGACCCGGCTACTTCTACCAGCCCACCGTCCTCGGCGGTGTGCCGAACGACGCCGCGATCCTGCGCCAGGAAATCTTCGGACCAGTGGCACCCGTGACGACCTTCGCCACCGAGGAAGACGCCATACGCCTGGCCAACGCCAGCGAATACGGCCTCGCGTCCTACATTTACAGCCGCGACTTCAATCGCCTCCTACGCGTGGCTGAGCAGATCGAGTTTGGCATGCTCGGGTTCAATGCCGGCGTCATCTCCAATGCCGCCGCACCCTTCGGCGGGGTCAAGCAATCAGGCCTTGGCCGCGAAGGCGGCTCCGAGGGCATCGCCGAATACACCACCACGCAGTACATCGGCATCGCCGATCCCTATGTACGCTGACCACTGCTCGGATCGGCCCTCGTCCTTCTCCCCGCGACAAGAGCCCTGCGTGCAGAAACAAGATAAGCAACACACACTGAACAAAACTGGGACTAATCCGTTCAGCCATTGGGCTGCACGCAACCAACTACTCGAAGTGGAGTAACCCTTGGAATCTTATGATGCGCTTCTGGCGTCCTTTACGCCCGCGTCCGGCCCCACGAAAACTATCCTTAACCCGGCGACGGGCGAGACGGTGGGCGAAGCCCCTCTGCACGATCTTGAATACCTTGAGAAGGCTGTTGCGCGGGCTGTTGCAGCGCAACCGGCGTGGGCTGCGCTGGGTCATGAAGGCCGGTCAGCTGTACTCCTGAAAGCAGCGGATGCCGTTGAACGCTCGGCCGAGGAACTCGCCCAGCTGCTCTCCCGCGAGCAGGGCAAACCCCTGAACGGGCCCAACGCCCGTTTTGAAGTCGGTGCCTGCGCCGCGTGGCTCCGCGCTGCCGCGACCATTCCTCTGGACCCGGAAACAGTTGTCGATGACGGCGAGACGCGCGCCCTGCTGCACTACAAGCCCATTGGTGTTGTGGGCGCTATCGGCCCCTGGAACTGGCCGATGATGATCACCGTCTGGCAGATCGCCCCCGCCCTGCGGATGGGTAACGCTGCGGTGGTCAAGCCCTCGGGAAACACGCCGCTGAGCGTCCTTGCCCTGATCAAGGTCATCAACGGGGAGCTTCCCGAAGGCTTGCTGTCCGTGGTCTCATGCGGCCGTGAAGTCGGTGCCCGCCTGACCGAGCACCCCGCCATCGGCAAAATCATGTTCACCGGCTCTACCGCCGCCGGCAAGGCCATCATCAAATCCTCCGCGGACACGGTCAAGCGGCTCACCCTGGAACTGGGCGGAAACGACGCGGGTATTGTCCTTCCCGACGCGGATCCCAAAGCCATCGCGCAGGACCTCTTCTGGGGCGCCTTCATTAATACAGGCCAGACCTGCGCCGCCCTCAAGCGCCTTTACGTCCACGAGGACATTTACGATGCCGTCTGCGAGGAACTCACGGCGGTCGCCGCGGCGATGCCGATGGGCAACGGGCTGGACGAGAACAACGTCCTGGGCCCGCTACAGAACAAGGCACAGTACGACATCGTCGCCAACCTTGTAGAGGCGGCCAAAGACTCCGGCGCACGGGTACTCCTGGGCGGAAACCCCGATACGGACCAGCCGGGCTACTTCTATCCCACCACACTGGTCGCCGACATCGACAACGACAACCCCCTCGTGACCGAGGAACAGTTCGGACCGGCACTGCCCATCATCAAGTACAGCAGTGTGGATGAGGCCGTCGAAATGTCCAACGCCCTGGACGTCGGACTCGGCGCCTCCGTCTGGTCCTCGGATCTCCCCGCCGCCCGCGAAGTGGCAGCCCGGATTCAGGCTGGTTCCGTGTGGATCAACAAGCACGGCGTTGTAGATCCACGCATCCCGTTCGGCGGAGCGAAGCAATCCGGTTACGGCCTCGAGTTCGGCGTCGAAGGCCTCAAAGCCCTCGGCGTCCCCCAGGTCATCAACGGTTGAGGCTGTTCCATCACTTAGGGGGCACTGCACGCTGCGGCGTGCAGTGCCCCTATTTCGCCTACTGCGCAGAGCTGCGTTGACTGATCAGCAGCCGGGCGAGCAGCGTGGCGGCGAGGAGCCCCGTCATCAGCTCCAGTCCGACAACAGCCAGCAGAGTTCCGGCCTGGGTGTCTGCAGAACCTTGACCGACGTGGTGCGTCACGTGTCTGGGGCCTTCTGTAATGCCGCCCACCAGCAACATTCCGTGGAGGACCACCATGGCAAGCGCACATGCCATGACAAGCTGCAGGGCACCAACGTTGCTGTGCTGCCAGATGTGCACAGCGCAGGGCACGCACACGGCGGCGAGTACGAGCATTAAAAGGCCCATCCAGACCCCATGCCAACCGGACACCGCCACCCACAGTTGGACCAGGCAGGAAACCGAGGTAACCGCAGCGCACACCCGGGGGTGCAGGACGGGCCCGGCTGACCGTACCCGTCCCGCTGTCGTCATCAATTTCCTGGACGTGGCTCCGGCAGCGGTGCTAGTGGCAGGAGCCACCGGTATCGCCCTCGCTCTGGCAGGATCCCGAGGTCTGCTTGTTCGGGTTGGCAGGCACGTCCAGGACGGGGCTGCGGTCGAAGAAGCCTTCAGGGCGTAGCTTAAAGCCGACGGTGTCCACGGGCATGATGGGCCAGTCCTCGACGCGCGGGAAGTGGGTGAGGCCGAAGGTGTGCCAGAGGACGATGTCCTGGCCATTAATGTCGCGGTCCTGGGCCACGTACTCGGGCAGACCCGCCCCGCCACCATGCTGGTTCACGAAGTCGCCAGTGGGGTAACGCTCGTCCTCCGCGTAGCGGGTGACCCAGAGGTCCTTCGTGGCAAAGGCCGCGCGCCTGGCGATCGAGGACCCCGGGTCAGCGAGCAGGGTGGGCTGGTTGTGGGAGTGGAGCTTGTAGCCCACGGGTTCACCGAGCCGGTTGCGGGATTCGGGGTTGGAGATGATCCAGGTCCTGCCCACGCGGGCGTCCGCTTCACGGACGGCTTCCGATTCGCGTGCCAGTACTGTGCGCTTGCGTGAGAAGGCGTTGCCGCGTTCGTTGCCTGGGCCGATTGCCTGGCGGACCACGTCTTCTTCTTCCACGCGGTTGGTGAAGCCGTCGATTGCCATGTCCAGGCGGGCGCTGAAGAGGTGCTGGTGGAAGGGTGCCCCGAGGCCGGGTGCCAGTTGGGAGATGTTGTCCGAGCCGCCTTCCGGGAACGCGCTGGTGAAGACGACGCCGGTGGCCTTGGCTTCGAATTCGATGGTGCCGTCGAGGTAGAGGTACCAGTAGAAGCCGTAGTCGTAGTTGCCGATGGTGGTGAAGAAGGAGATGACCAGGCGCCGGTTGCGGCGGGTGTAGCTGATTCCGGACCAGAGGTCGCTGTGCTTGGAAAGGATGCCCCAGTCCTCCTCGTGCATGCAGATGCCGTTGCGGATCTCGCGCGGGTTGCCGAAGGCGTCTGAGACGACAGGGCTCAGGTAGGTGATCTCGCCCAGGCAGTCACAGCCGAGTTCCAGGGAGTTGGCGTACTGGCCCACCAGGTATTCGCCGGTGTCGAAGTAGTTCTGCCAGGACCGTATGGGCGATGGGTCGCCGTAAGGAACCACCATCTCGGCGATGGAAGCCCGGTTGATGATCGGCCGCAGCCGATCGCCGTCCTGGAAGGCCAGGTTGTGCAGGACCACGCCTTCCCGGACGTCGAAGCCGACGTCGACGCTCCACTTTTCCCATTCCACGTGATTGCCGCCGGTGAGCGTGAAGCTGGGGCCGTCGGGCTGGGTGATGTTGATGGGCTTTTGCGTGGTGCGGAGCGGCCCGGTCAGCTCCGGGTCCGTGTAGTTGCCATGCTCGGACGGGATGGGCATGGCGCCGAGGTCCAAGACCTGCGTGACTTCCTTCTTGACCACATCGACGTAGGCCACCAGGCCATCCACGGGGTGGGCCCAGGCACTGTCCTCCGGAAAATCCTGAACAAACGCCAGGCCGCGAAGGATCCGCCGGCCCTTCTCTTCGGCGTACTCGAAGGAGCCTGCTGAGAGCGGAGCCACCCGGACCTTACTGACGTCCAGGTCACGTGCCGCCAAGGCGGTGAGCCAGCGGGCATCTGCGGCCAGAAGCGATTCCACCACCTCGAATTCCTCCTCAAGCACGGGCAGCTCGCCGGTTCGTGCGGTATCCAGGACGACGGCGGACTGCACCTGCTGTTTGGTAACCGAGACGATGACGTCGTGCGGTGTGCCGCCGGAGACATCGTGGATGAAGATGCGGAAACGCCGGTCTGGTTCGTCCGCGCTGGTCCCGCGGTTCGGCTCCATAAGTCCGAGATAGGCAATGCGGTGGTGGGGCTCAAGGTGGCCGGCCGCCCGCAGGATAGCTTGGACCTGGGAGATTTCGCCCCCGGAAGTCAGGCGGTACGGGGTGTCTGCGTCTGCATGTGCGAGTGTCATCATCGACCTTACTTAAAACCGTTACCGGGCGGAAAGTCTATTTTCTATGTCTGTAGAGAATAACTTGAGGATAAATTGATCACAAGAGTTGAAGAGGAATGTTTCCCGGAAGGGGCAGCGTGCCAAAAGTATGTTGACCTTAATGAGCGTCGCCTGGAGCTGGATGCAACTTGGAGGATCATTGCCCGTCACGGCATTGAGGGCGCCACCATACGGGAGATTGCGATGGAGGCGGGTTTCGCCAACGGGGCGCTGAAGCCCTACTTTCCGACTAAAGAGACGCTCCTGGAATTCGCGATCGGACATGTTTTCATTCGCACCAACCAGCGAATTTCGGGCGTAACTGCCAACAAGTCCGGCCTTGCCGCTTTGCGAGCATTCTGCCTCGAGGTTCTCCCCTTGGACGAGGAGCGTGTTAACGAGGCGCGGACAGTTATTCCCTTCTGGCAGAAGCGGTAAACGACCCCCAGAAGGCGCTGATTCACCGGGGTTCGATGGCTGAATGGCTTGACGCCATTCAGCGCTGGCTGGCCGAGGCAAGGAAAGCCGGCGACGTGAGCACCAAGATCGACGACACCGTCCTTGCCGGCCAGCTCCTGAACATGCTGCCCGGCGCGCAGATTGAGGCGGCCCTTGCAACGTAGGGATCGTCCGCGATGGCCACCGTTTCACCAGCCTTCAGAACAGCATGGGGTTCCTCGCTTCCTGGTGGGGAGCGGACGCCTTTGACTGCAACGGGCGCATGCCATGGAAGTCTTGTCCCGTTGCCGGTGTGGGCGACACGGTCGGCGCGGGCCCGCCGTGTCGCCCGCGTGTGTGCTCATTAGCCGTTGATGATTTGCGGTACACCGAGTGCTTTGAGACCTTCTACGCCGAATTCCAGGCCGTAGCCGGACTGCTTCGCACCACCGAAGGGAACGCGCGGGTCCACGGCGCCGTGCTTGTTGATCCACACGGTGCCGGCTTCGATCCGGGAGGCGACTTCGCGGGCGGCGCTCAAATCGGAGGACCAGACTGAGGCGCCCAGTCCGACGTCGAGCGCGTTGGCTTTGGCGATTGCCTCGTCAACCGTGCTGAACTTGATGATCGGCAGGGCGGGGCCGAACTGTTCCTCGACGACCAGCGGGTTGTCGTTGTCGATGTCCGCCACGAGCGTGGTGGGGTAGAAGTTGCCGGGCTGGTCGGCATCGGGGTTGCCACCGAGCAGCACCCGGGCACCGGAAGCTTTGGCGGCCTCCACCAAGCGGGCGACGATGTCGTACTGCTGGCGGTTCTGCAGGGGGCCAAGTACATTGTTCTCATCCAAGCCATTGCCCATGGGCATCGCTTCTGCAACGTTGGTCAGTTCGTCGCAGACGGCGTCGTAGATGTCGGCATGGACATAGAGCCGCTTTAGTGCCGCGCAGGTCTGGCCGGTGTTGATGAATGCGCCCCAGAAGAGGCCCTCGGCGATGGCCTTGGGGTCGGCGTCAGGAAGGACGATTCCGGCGTCGTTGCCACCGAGTTCAAGGGTGAGTCGCTTGACGGTGTCCGCAGAGGAGCGGATGATCGCCTTGCCGGTGGCGGTGGAGCCGGTGAACATGACCTTGCCGATGGCTGGGTGGGAAGCCAGGGCCTCGCCGACGTCCCGCCCGCCGGAGATGACTGTCAGGAGGCCCTCGGGGAGGACTTCATTGATGGTTTCGACGAGGGCAAGCACACTCAGCGGGGTGTATTCGGAAGGTTTCACCACTACCGCGTTGCCCATCCGGAGGGCGGGGGCGATCTGCCAGATGGTGATCATCATGGGCCAGTTCCACGGGCCGATGGCCCCCACAACCCCGATAGGGCGGTAGCGCAGTTCGGCCCGGGTCTCGCCATCATCGACAACGGTTTCGGCCTCCAACGGTGTCCCGGCGGCCGCGCGCAGCCAGGCGGCGCAGGCACCAACTTCGAACCGGGCGTTCGGGCCGTTCAATGGCTTGCCCTGCTCCCGGGAAAGCAGTTGCGCGAGTTCTTCGGCGCGGGCCTCGACGGCGTCTGCCGCCTTCAGGAGCGCCGCGGACCGGGCCTCGTGGCCCGACGCTGCCCAGGCGGGCTGGGCGGCCAAGGCTACGTCGACGGCGTGCTGCAGGTCTGCGACGGTGTGGACGGGGGCTTCACCGACCGGCTCACCGGTTGCTGGGTCAAAAATGGTACGGCTAGCGACGGCATCCTGGGTTAGAGCGGGTGTGGTGTTCATGGCTTTCCTCTTTGCCTGGGCATTCATGGGTTGGAGTCGGCGGGAGCGAGTTTTGAGGCGCTGCCGATGGGTTTAGACGGTGGGCTCGGCTGTTATGACAGTGTCGGTGAACTCAATGGTGTGTACGGTCCGGTTTCGGCGCTCGAGGAGCAGGCCGGCGATGAAGGCGGACGGGACCATCAGGAGCAGCCAGTTTGCCGTGATGGGATCACCACCGATGAGGGTGGTGAAGTTGCTGATCACTGACCAGAGCACGGCGGTCATCAGGAACACTGCAAGGATCGGGGCGATCAGTGTCTGCCAGACCCCTTGCCCCCCGTGGCGGCGGAAGAAGACGACCACTGCTACCGAAGCGAGGACATACAGGACCAGCAGGGATACGACCGCGACTCCTGAGAACCAGGCGAAAAGAGTCAGGACGGGGTCCATGCCGAGGATGGCGAACGGCATCGTCAGCACAAGGGCCATAGCCGTCTGGACATATGCGGCGGCGTAAGGTGCGCCATGGGTGTTGGTTCGGGCCAGACGGGCTGGGACGGATCCACGCTGGGCAAGTGAGTGCAGGTAGCGGTTTATTGCATTGTGGAAGGCGATGATGCCTGCAAGAACCGAGGTGATGAGGAAGATACCGCCGACCGGGCCGGCCCAAGCGCCGAGTTTGTCGACGGCTGCTGCGAAGAAGAACGAGGTGGCGTCACCCGATTCGACGGCCGCACCTGCGGCTCCTTGTACGGCTGCGGGGCCGTAGTAAGAGACGAGCATCCAGGTGCTGAAGGCGAAGAAGATCGCGATAGCGCTGACCGAAAGATAGGTGGCCCTGGCCACGGTGCGGCGGGGATCCTTCGCTTCGCCGGAGTAGATCGCAGTGGATTCGAAGCCGAACATTGAGGCGACAGCGAACATGATGGCCACACCAGGGGCCCCAGCTGCGATTGCTGCGGGGGAAAAGCTGGCGGAAAGGCTGATTCCTTCGGGTCCGCCTCCGGAGGCAAGGACGCTGATGCCGAAGGCCAGGAGGATTGCTACCTCGGCGCCGACAAGGACTGCAAGAAATTTGGCGCCGAGTTCGACGTTCCTTGAACCCAGTAGTTGAACTCCTGCCATGGTGACCAAGACCAGCAACCACCAGGGAATGCTCACGCCGGTGTAGGTGGCGATGAGGGCGCTGAGGCTGGCCCCGTAGAGTCCGTACATGCAGGCTTGGACACTGCCGTACGCAAGGAGTGCCAGCCAGGCGGCCCCGGCACCTGTGTAACGGCCAAGTCCTGCCGAGACGTAGGCGTAGAAGGCGCCGTTCGCTTTGATCCTGCGGCTCATGGCGATGAAGCCGACGGCGAAGATGATGATGACGACGCCGACAGCCAGGTACGCCCCGGGCGCCCCCGCCCCGTTGCCAAGGAGCACGGTGAGACCGGATGCCCCCGCTATCCCGGTCAGTGGTGCCTGCGCGGACAGGACGAAGAACAGGATACCGAGGACTCCGATGGAGCCCTTTTTCAAGTCGGTGCCTGGCAGTGTTGCTGCGGTTGAACCGTTGGGTGTTTGTGTCTTTGACATGGTGGATGTCAACCTTCTTTGAGGATTTTTGTGGGGGGGTGTTGCAGGGTTCGGCATTAGGCGCGGCGCTGGATGATGGTGTGTGCTGATTCCATTCCGCTTTCAATGGCTCCGTCGATGAACCCGCCCCAACCGTTGGCATAGTCGGAACCGGCGAACAGCAGGGGTCCGTGTGGTTGCTGGAAGCTGGCGAGGGATTCTGTGAGGAACCCGGTGCGGTGCATGGCCCAGGTTTGTCCGGAAAGGGGATCGCTGGTCCAGTCGTGGCTGGCGACGTCCAAGACTTCAAGGTCCGGGACGAGGAGGTCTATGGCTGCCTGGACCTGCTGGAGGTCTGCGGCGTCAATGCAGGCGGAGTCGGGTCCGAAGGCCACGAGGATTGTGTTTCCGTCCTGGTCGTATTCGGCCTGGACGTAGTTTAGAGGCCAGTCGGCTGAGCCGAGGGCAACAAAGGGCTTGACCTCGCCCTTGACGGTGATCCAGACCTTGACGCCTTTGGAGATCTGCCCTTCGGTGATGGCCTTTTGGGCAGGTGTGGGCAGGGCAGGCTGGAAGTCCACGGTCGCCATGACTCCCAGAGGCAGGGTGCAGATGACGTGTGCGGCGTCGAAGGTGTCGCCGGCGCTAGTAGTGACGGAAGCCTTGTCGCCGCTGTACTGGACGGAGGTGACGGTTTTTCCAAGACGGACATCGGTTCCGGCAGCGATGCTGGTGATCAGTTTGCCGGTGCCGCCCTGGATCTTGAAGGTGGCGCAGGCTTCGAAGTTGACCATCCAGTCGCCGTTGGTGATCGCTACCCAGCGCAGGGCCTGGGTGAAGGCTGCATGATCAACGGGACCGTTGAAGTTCAGAGCCCAGAAGGATTCCAGGATGTCGCGGGAATAGGGCGAAAGGCGGAGTTCAGTGAATTTATCGGGTAGCGAGATCTCATCGATGCCTTTGATATCCGGATTGGTGAAGGGGCTAAACGGCTGCGGGAAGTACGCTCTGGATTCTTCCATGAGTTTCCGGTTGGGTTCGTCGATGTGGCACAGCAACTGTTCTGGGCTGCCCGCGTGGCGTTGATCTTCGGCCCACCAGTAGGCAGTTTCTGGAACCGGGCTTTGTACGGTGCCCAGCCCATAACGCTTCATCTCGGCCCAGACGTAGGGCTGGGTCCAGTGAACCCAGGTGCCGCCCATTTCCAAGGGACGGCCCAACTGGTTATCAAGCCAGGTTCGCCCGCCGATCCGGTCTCGTGCTTCAAGGACGACGACGGAGTGTCCAGCCTGGCGGAGCTCCCGGGCAGCGGTCAGACCGGCGAAACCCGCGCCGATGATGACGACATCAGCCTGTTCAGTGGTGGGGTTGGCGTTAGTCACAGTGGGGCCTTCTGCTTTCAAAAGTTTCTGGAGATCGATCAGGTGTAGACGAAGAACTCGATGGTGTCTTCTACGACGGTCCAGCGGGTCTTCGTGCCCTTATTGAAGGACGCCACAGAGCCCGGACGCAGGTCGAAGTTTTGACCGCCTTCAACCTCGATGTGCAGATGCCCCTCGATGATGTGAAGGGTTTCGTCGGCCTCGATCAGAAGATCAAAGGGCTCCGGGGCTTCTTGGGTGGTGACACGCCAGAAACCTGCCGACAGAGCCGGTCGGTCCCCGTCGCCGGGACGGCGAACCCACTGGACCTGGCCCAGGACGAAGGGCTCATACTTCTGTGGATCAAAGGCGTCATGGACGGCAAAACTGGTCGTGGTGGGGGAAGTGGACATCATTGTCTCCTCAAGAGAAAAAAGCGTTGACTGAGCGTTTGCTTAGTTGTGCGACGCATCACATCTAAGCATGTGCTGAGGATCTACGTCAATAGCGAGGTCCGGGAAGCTAGAATCGACCCATGAACGGGGATAGGCATAAGGGATACGGCACGGGCCGTGAGGCGCTGCTGGCCGCGACTGTGCACGTCGTGGCGCACAAGGGGCTGAGGGGGCTGACCTTCCGCGCTGTAGCTGAGCACGCAGGGGTCAACAACACCCTGGTGGCCCACCACTTCGGCACGCGGAGCTTACTGATCAAGGCAGCCCTCGAATGGTCGGTTCAGCAATCCATCGGGCTGTCGCAACTTGAAATACTCCCAGCGACCGAAGAAGAGTTCTGCGAAAGCATCCTTGCGCTGATCGCGGAGAATCCCGACCTGCAGATCTTCCAGTACGAAATGATCCTCGAATCACGGCGCCAACCTGAACTGGCGGACGCTGTGCAGCAGTTGTACGCGAGCTACATCACCGCGTTCGCCGAGGGTCTGCACCGGATTGGGTTCGGCCAGGACGAGGGCGCAGCTCAGGCTGCCTTCGCCGCCCTCGACGGTCTGGTGTTGCAGCTCCTGGCCGGCGTTGACCGCCGCGGCGTTGAAAATTCAATCCGCTACCTATGGATTGCACTGGGCGGCAACGTCACCACCACAGCAGTCACCACCGCTACTTAAGGTCAAGAAACCTACAGCAGAGCCAAGAGTCTCGGTTTTTGATCGTCCGGTTCCGTTCCGCAACAACGCCGTCGACAGCAAGAGTCCCGCTGCGGGCAGGCGTAGCGACCACAGGATGCGGTGTCTTGGACCCTTGTGCTCGAAACGCTGGCGTTTTTGTCACCCCGGATCTTCGCATAAAACAGACATGGCTGTGGACAATGTCCACACGCACTTTGGCAAGACAAACCGAGCACATACGGCTCCAGCAGGCGGCAGTTCGAGGCGAAAAAGTGGACTTTGTCCACACCTTCTCTTTGTCACCTCGAAGCCCCTTAGACCTGCAGGCAAACGCACTGCCACGTAACCGATGCCAGGAGAACCACCGTCTGCGCTGGATTCATTTTGCCGCTATGGCCAGGAACCGGATCGGCAGTTCCAGCAGTTCAAGCGGGCCGTGAGGTCCTTCGCCGTCCAAAAGCAGCGAATCCCCTGGCTCCATGGCATATTCGTATACTCCATGGCCGTAGACCATCCGGCCCGCAAGCATGTAGATGAATTCCGTACCCGGATGCTGAAACAGCGGGAAGACGTCTGAGGCGTCAGTCAGCGTGACCAGGGTTGGTTCCAGCGCATCTGTGCGCCCCTTAAGCGTCCCAAGAACCCGGTATTCGTGCCCGTGCTGGGTGCCGCTGCGTACTGTAAGGCTGCCCTGGCCGCTCTTGGTAAATGTCGCATCCCTGTCCGTGTCCGCACCACGGAACAATGCGGTGACGGGGATCCCGAGGCCGTCAGCGAGCCGTTGCAACGTGGTCAGTGAACAAGACGTGCTGGCCGTTTCGATCTTCGAGATCATCGCCTTGGACAGTCCGGTGCGGGCTGCAAGTTCAGCGGAGGACAGGCCCTGGGCGGTGCGGTAGCGTCGCAGCTGGGCAGCAATCACTTGTTCGAGTTTTCCGGCAACCTCTTCCCGGGCATGTTGGGTCATATATGCCATCTTAGGTTGCTGTGAGTGATGCTCCGGCAGCCCTAACTGATAGGTCGTGCTTGCCCCAGGAACCCTGCAAGGGAATCTGCCAAGGCGATCGCGCCGGCCTCTGCATCCCAGTCCTCCACCAGCTCGTCCGGTGAATGGGAGATCCCGGTGGGATTGCGGACGAACAGCATCGCTGTTGGAAGGTGCGAACTCAGCACACCGGCGTCGTGCCCGGCGCCGGTGTCCAGGACGGGCGCGGATGGAAGCAGTTCCTTGAGCCGGTCCCTCAGGCCGCCGTCGAAATGCACAGTGGGGCTAAGAGACTCCGCATTGAGGCTGGCGGTGCAGCCTTCCTCGGCGGCAAATACTTGCGCGTTCAGCCTAATGGCTTCAACCAGGGCTGCGGTTACGGCGTCGTCCGGGTGCCGGACATCGATCCACAGGTCCACCCGGGAGGCGATCACGTTGGTCCCGCCTGGAACGGGTTGAACCCTACCGACGGTGGCCCGGGCATCCCGGTACTTCCTGGCGGTGTCGCGGATGCTGACCATGATTTTTGCAGCGGCGATCATGGGGTCCTTGCGGTCGGTCATCAGGGTGGTGCCGGCATGGTTGCCCTGTCCGCTGATGCTGAGTTTCCAGCGGCCGTGGCCCAATATGGACGAGCCAATGGCCACCGGCTGGTTCAGGTCCACCAGTCCCCTGCCCTGTTCCACGTGCAGTTCCACGAAGACCCCCATCTGCTGGAGCGTGGTGTAATCGACTCCGATCAGCCGAGGATCCTGGCCGTTCGCGGCGGCGACGTCGGCGAACGTGTTCCCATCAGGGTCCTTGAGCCGACGTGCCTTGTCCGGGTCCAGTTCACCCGTCAACAGACGGGAGCCCAGGCAGGCGACGCCGAAGCGGGAACCCTCCTCTTCGGGAAACACGGCGATGGCCAGCGGCCGCTGGGGCCGGAGTCCGCGGGATTTGAGGATGTCGACGGCGACCAGCGCCGACGCGACACCGAGCGGACCGTCGTATTCACCGCCGCCGGGAACGGAGTCCAAGTGGCTTCCGGTAACTACGGCATCCCTGCGGGTACCACCAGCGGTGTCCCACCATGCCCAGATGATGCCGTTCTGGTCCGTGTGGACGTCCAGCCTGCGGCGGCCGGCCTGCTCAATGAACCAGTGGCGCAAATCTGTTTCGGGAGTGGAAAACACTGGCCGCGAATAGCCTCCCCGTGACTTGTCCTTGCCGATAGTGGAGATGTCCTCGAGCAGACCGCTTACGGAGTCAGCAGTCTGCTTGATGGTGGAGGTGGTCACAGGATGGATCCGTTTCTTTGTAGCGATCGGCAGCCGTGCAGGAAAGGTCGGGTACAAGGTCATGAGGTGCTGACGCCGGCGGTGGGACGGAACCGGTCTGGAACGCCTCGGGAGCCGGTGGCGAGGTCCGCGGCCCACTGGCCAATGAGCGGTGCGAACTTGGCACCATGGCCGGAACACGGGGACAGGATGGTTATGTTGTCCACTCGGTCGATGAGAAAGTCTTCATTGGGGGTGTTGGTGAACAGGCAGGTGGTCTCGGCGTAGGGCTCCGGGTCCAGGCCGGGCAGGTAGCGGCGGACGTAGTCCGCCACCCGTTCCCGATTAGCGGGATCTACAACACCGGTTTG
This sequence comes from Arthrobacter sp. efr-133-TYG-120, assembly GCF_030209785.1. NCBI lineage: Bacteria > Bacillati > Actinomycetota > Actinomycetes > Micrococcales > Micrococcaceae > Arthrobacter > Arthrobacter sp. efr-133-TYG-120. The sequence continues at coordinate 66,020 of NZ_JARVRI010000018.1, read as the reverse complement.
TTCGGCTGCGGAGGGAATGAGGGGACCACCGTTGTACTCGGCCACTTTCTGCCCGGCAAAACCGGCATCCCGCCCTCCGGGAAGCCCGTAGGCCTGAATGTCGGCAGCTTTATGAATGAAGGTTGGCCACCGACCCGCAGATCCGTGATCAATGTATCTGAAATGGAAGGCCTGTTCCTGCCGGACGGTGATGTCCGGAAGCCCGGCGAGGAAAGCGTCTGGCAGGGAGAGCGACCCGAGTAACCGCGGAAGCCAGCCGCCCGTGCTGACGACCACGTTGCCGGCGTCGAGCGTTTCCCCGCTCGTGGAGGTGAGGTGGTAGCCGCTGCCGTTGCGCTCTATGCTGTGCAGGCTCCAGTCCGTCAGCAGCCGGGCGCCATTTCCGACGGCAAGGCCCACGATCGCGTTAACTGCTGTTTCGGCGTCAATAACGCCCGCGCCCGGGTGCCACAGAACCTCCGTGTCGAAGCCGATCTGCGGCCAGCGCGTCCGTGCTTCGGAAGCGGACAGAAGTTCGTGCTCGATACCCTCGTCAGCCAGCACCGAGGCCAGGAGCCGCGGATTGCGCTCTGAACCGTAGTCCACCGCGCCGAAGGGACTGATCAGCGGGGTTCCCGTGGCGGCGACCAGTCCGTCCCAGAGTGCCTTGGACTCCACGACCGCCCGGGTGTAGAAGTGCTCCGGGTAGGCGTAGCGGAAGATCCGGGCTGAGCCATGCGAGCTGGCGTCGTGGCTTGCCGGAACATTGCGTTCCAGGAGGGTGACCTGGTGGCCGCGGGAGGCGAGCTGCCAGGCGGTGGCTGCGCCGGCGAGGCCGGCGCCCACGACCACATAGTGGGAGGAGTCAGTCACAGTGCACCTTGGCCTGCACCGGGAATCCACGAGGTGCCGGCCAGCGGGACGCGGGCCATGGCAGAGGCTTCGATGGTCAGCGCCACGAGGTCTTCCGGTTCAAGGTTGTGCAGGTGCGACTTGCCGCAGGCTCGTGCGATAGTCTGAGCCTCCATGGTGAGAACGCGCAGGTAGTTGGCGAGGCGCTTGCCTGCAGCTACCGGGTCCAGCCGGGAGGAGAGCTCCGGGTCCTGGGTGGTGATGCCGGCGGGGTCGCGGCCGTCCTGGAAGTCGTCGTAGAAGCCGGCGGCCGAGCCGAGCGCGGCGTATTCGGCAGCGTAGCGGGGATCGTTGTCGCCGAGGGCGATCAGCGCCGCCGTGCCGATGGCCACGGCGTCGGCCCCGAGGGCCATGGCTTTGGCGACGTCGGCGCCGGTGCGGATGCCGCCGGAGACGATGAGCTGGACCTTGCGGTGCAGGCCCAGTTCCTGCAGGGCCTGAACGGCCTGAGGAATCGCGGCCAGGGTGGGGATCCCCACGTTCTCGATGAAGACCTGCTGCGTCGCGGCGGTGCCGCCCTGCATTCCGTCGACGACGACGACGTCGGCTCCGGCCTTCACGGCCAGGGCGGTGTCATAGTACGGGCGGGAGGCGCCGATCTTGACGTAGATCGGGGTCTTCCAGTCGGTAATCTCACGCAGTTCGCCGATTTTGATTTCCAGGTCGTCCGGGCCGGTCCAGTCCGGGTGCCGGCTGGCGGAGCGCTGGTCGATGCCGACGGGCAGGGTGCGCATCCCCGCGACGCGCTCGGTGATTTTCTGGCCCAGCAGCATGCCGCCGCCGCCGGGCTTGGCACCCTGGCCGAGCACGATCTCGATGGCGTCCGCCTTTCGCAAATCATCCGGATTCATGCCGTAGCGGGACGGCAGGTACTGGTAGACGAGGTGCTTGGACTGCCCGCGCTCTTCAGGCGTCATGCCGCCGTCGCCCGTTGTGGTGGAGGTCCCCACCTCACTGGCACCGCGACCCAGCGCCTCCTTGGCGTTGGCCGACAGCGCACCGAAGCTCATCCCGGCGATGGTCACCGGCGTCTGCAGGTGCAGCGGCCGGCTCGCGTGCCGGTCACCGAGGACGACGTCGGTATCGCACTTCTCGCGGTAGCCCTCGAGCGGGTAGCGGGACATCGAGGCGCCGAGGAACAGCAGGTCATCAAAGTGCGGGACCTTGCGCTTGGCGCCCCAGCCGCGGATGTCGTAGACGCCGGTGGCGGCTGCGCGCTGGATGTCCGCGATGGTGGCACGGTCGAACGTTGCCGATTCGCGCAGTCCCAGCTCAGCGATGTTCTGGGGACGCTCCCGGGCGGGGAGAACCGTGTCCTGGGGCAGTGAGGTGATGGTCATGGGATTGTCCTTAGTACGACGTCGAGTTGTGGACGCTGAAGTGGTAGAGGCTCCGTGCCGATCCGTAGCGTTTGAAGTCCGCGGGGTTGTCGGCGCGGCCTGCCGCGGTGAGGAGCCCGCCGAGTTCTTCAAGGTGTTCGGCTTCCATCGGCTTTTCGATGCAGTCGGCACCGAGCGACGCGACCGTTCCCTTAACGTAGATCCGGGCTTCGTATATGGAGTCGCCCAGCGCGTCGCCGGCGTCGCCGCAGACCACGAGCCGGCCGGCCTGGGCCATGAATGCTGACATGTGCCCGATGTTGCCGCCGACCACGATGTCCACGCCCTTCATGGAGATCCCGCACCGGGCCCCGGCATTGCCGTCGATGACCACGAGTCCGCCGTGTCCGGTGGCCGCCGCCGATTGGGAGGCGTCGCCGTGGACGTGCACTTTTCCGGACATGATGTTCTCTGCGAGTCCGACGCCGGCGTTGCCGGTGACGGTCACCTCGCCCTTTTGGTGCATTCCGGCTGCGTAGTATCCGGCGTGGCCGTTGATGGTTACGCTGACGTCGGCGTTGATTCCCACCGCGATGCTGTGCTTGCCGCCAGGGTTGGCGACCGTCCAGGCCTGGCCTTCAACGGCGTGGTGGAGGGCCTGGTTCAGGTCCCGGACCGGGCTGCCGGCCAGGTCAACGCTGAAGGAATCAAGGGTGGTTTCCAGGTTTTCGGGGGCTGTCAGAGTGACCATGTGTAGACCTTTCCGGGTTCAGGTTCAAAGATGCGGGCGTTTTCGATGCCGGGCAGGGCAGCCAAGGCACGGTATTCGGAGGCCATGGCGACATAGTCGTCGGTTTCGGCGATGATGGCGGGCTTGCAGGCGATGGGGTCCCGGACCACGGCCATGCTGTCGGCGGTGGTGACGACGAGCGTGTAGAAGCCGTCGAAGACCTTGCCGAGGTTGGTCAGTGCCTCTTCGAGGGTGTCGCCCTGCTGCAAGCGGGAGGCGATGTATCGGGCGCCGACCTCGGTGTCGTTGTCAGAGTCGAACACCACACCGTCGCGCAGGAGGCCCCGCCGGATGGTGGCGTGGTTGGAAAATGAGCCGTTGTGCACCAGGCACAGGTCATCCGCGACGGAGAAGGGGTGGGACCCTCCGGCGGTGACGGCGGACTCGGTGGCCATGCGGGTGTGGGACAGGCCCTGGCTTCCTGCCATGGCCTCCAGCCCGTGTTCGGCGGCGATGTCCATCGGGTGGCCCACGCTCTTCATGACGGCCACGTGCTCGCCGCGGCCGATGATCGTGGAGCCCGGAAGGGTTTCGCTGACGGCTTTCACCAGCAGGCCGGTGTCGACGGCGGCGCTCACCAGGGTGGTGTCCCCCATTACCCTGACGGCTGTTGCGGCGGAGGGCAGGAGGGTTTCCAGCGCTGCGGTGATGTCACCGACCGGCATGCCCTGGTCCTTGCCGAGGAGGCTGAGGGTGGCGGTGCCCTGGGACACCAGGCCCGGGGTGTCGTAGACGGCGAGTCCGGCGGAATCCGGTCCGCGGTCCACGATCTGGCACATCATGGAGGACAGCAGGCTGCCCATCTGGGGGTGCAGCCGGGGATTGCGCAGCTGCAGCGCGGCGATTCCGCACATATTGTGTCCTTTTCTAGTTGGAGATGGGTGTCAGATCGAGGTCAGGTACGAGCGGATTTCCCAGTCGCTGACCTGGTTGTGCCAGCTCAGGAACTCTTCTTCCTTGGCGTCGGCGTAGTACTTTCCGATCTGCTCGTCGCCGCTGAGGCTGGCGAGGATGACCGGGTCGCGGCGAAGGGCCTCGACGGCGTGCAGGAGTGTCGCGGGAAGGGAGTGGGCGTCCGGGCGGGCTTTACCAGGGCCCGATGGCGCACCGGGGTCGGTTCCTTTCGCGACTCCGTCCAAACCTGCTTCGATCGCCGTGGCGATGGCGAGATAGGGGTTGGCAGAACCGTCCCCGGAGCGGAGTTCGATGCGTTTTTCGTCCGGGACGCGGATCATGTGCGTGCGGTCGTTGCCCCCGAACGAGGCCTTCCGTGGGGACCACGTGGCGCCGGAGGAGCTGGTGGTGGCGCCCGAGCGCTTGTACGAATTGACCGTGGGTGCCAGGAACGCCTGGAGCGCCGGTGCGTGTTCCAGGAGGCCGCCAATGAAGGAGTAGGCGAGCTCTGAGAGCCCCAGGCCGCGTTCGCCGTCGTCCCCCGGGAACAGCGCGTCCGCGCCGGACCACAGGGACAGGTGGAAATGCAGGCCGGTGCCGGTCCGGTCCGTGAACGGTTTGGGCATGAATGTGGCGGTCATGCCGCGCTGTTCGGCGAGGATGTTCAGGATGTAGCGCAGGGTGACCACACGGTCGGCCGTGGTGAGGGCGTCGGCATAGTTGAAGTTCTGTTCAAACTGACCGGCCGCGTCTTCGTGGTCGTTGGCGTAGTTGCCCCAGCCCAGGCCGTTCATCGCCTCGGAGATGGAGGTGAGGTGTTCGTACATGCGGGTGACGCCGCGGGCGTCGTAGCAGGGGCGGGGCGAGTCATCGCGGGCGTCGGCGGTGCTCAGGGAGCCGTCGGGGTTCTTGTTGACCAGGAAGTACTCAACTTCCGCGCCGATCTTGGCCTGCATTCCTTGCCCTGTCAGGCGGGCGAGGGTGTTTTTCAGGATGACCCGTGGGGCGTAGGGCCACGGCGTACCGTCCACGTGCGGGTCGCAGTGGATGATCGCCAGGCCGTCCTTGATGAACGGTACGGGAGTGAAAGACGAAAGGTCGGGGACTGCAATGAGGTCGGAGTCCTGGGGCTTCTGTCCGATCAGCCCTGCGGCGTATCCGGCAAATCCCATCGCTCCGGCTTCCAGCTCATCTGCGGCTTCGACCGGCACCAGCTTGGCGCACGGCTTGCCGGTCATGTCCACGAACGTGGCCAGCAGGAACCGCACATCATGGGCCCTCGCGATGTCCGCAAGGGAAATCTGTCCGGCTTCGGCCGGCACCGAATGCTCGGCGAGTACTTCAGGGGTTGCGACACTGGTCATCGGAACTGTCCTGTTCAGTTGGGTGTTACCTACGGGGAAACGCTGTTGAACCACAGTAGCCGTTGCGATGTTTCCAACGAGTGCCTCCTGCGTTAAATCTGAAAGACGCCATGGGGACCCGACGGCAACAGGAAGTTAATATCGACGAAACCCAGGATCGTTCACTGTGATGAATCATAGTTTCACACCACTATTCAGGAGAGACCATGGAAACCTTCACAGGAACACTCAGCAAGGCCGGATCCATCCACAAAGTTGAAGGCGGCTATATCGGGCTGCCGTCGATGAACGAGCCCGGATGCGACGCAGCAATCGGCGATTCCCTGTCCAACCCAGGAGGCTCGGCCATCAGCGCCGGGTTCTTCGAACTGAAAGCCTCCGAGCCGCTGGTATACGAGTACACATACGACGAAATGAAGGTCGTGGTACAGGGGGAATTCATCCTCACCGACCAAGCGACAGGGGAGATGACGCACGCGAAGGAACGCGACGTGCTGTTTTTCCCCAAAGGCACAACAGTCAAATTTGAGACCCCGGACTATGCGCTGGGCTTCTACACCGGTCACCGTTCGTTCGCCCCATAGGAACCAAATGCGATCCTCATCCATGACTCCGGCAGAAGGAAGCGATCTTGTGGCAGGTTTCCGCGGGACGATCTGTGCGTCGTTCGGAACATCAGCTGCACACGCGGAGGAAGATACCGGCGACCGGCCCCGACATGAACTCCGTTTCGACTCCGCGAACCCGGAAAGCCTCGCTCGCCTCAGGACCGCGCTCGAACAGGCGTGCGTCGGGGTCCGTCTCGTGCTGGCGGGCCCCCCGGCAGACATCCATGCAGCTGCGGCCACCGCCGCAGCTTCCGGACTCATGGAAGAGGAAGTGACTCTCCTAAGCGACGGAACCGGGCCCCGCGTCGTCTTCTGCGCACATTGCCGCACGGCAACTGAAACCCTTCAGGCCATCGGCTCCCAGGTTGACTGCCAAGGATGCGCCACCACTCTGGCTATCTCCAGCCACTTTTCCCGGCGCATCGCCGGTTACCTCGGATTCAAAGCCAATGCCGAGGAGGCAGCATGACCGTGACAGCACTCCATGCCACCATCCACCCAGCGGTGGCGGGAGGCCTGCATTTGGAAGTGACGGATATCAGCGTGCAGACGGCCTCCGTCACCAGCATCACTTTCAGCGACCCGTCAGGGGCCCCGCTGCCTTGCTATGTCCCGGGAAGCCACCTCGTGGTCCAGTACGGGGATGGCGCCAACGCATACTCCCTCACCGGTTCAGGAAGCGCACCGTCCGAATACACCATCTCCGTCCTGCGGGTCGAAGACGGCGCCGGCGGATCCATGGCCATGCACCGGCTCGCCATCGGCGAGCGCGTCCTGGTGTCCCGTCCCCGCAGCGCCTTCGCTCCCGCAGCAACAGCGACGCATCACCTGCTGATAGCTGCCGGAATCGGAATCACACCAATGCTCTCGCACAGCCGGGCCGCCGCGGAATGGGGCGTCGCGACGTCGCTCATATACGTACACCGGCCCAGAGAAGGGCCGCATGTACTTGATGCGCGGGAAGTGTTGGGACCAGCCCTGACCGAATTTACGGATCGCGTCAGCTTCCGGAAGGAACTGACGGAAAGACTCTCGAACCAGCGGCTTGGAACGCACCTCTATGTCTGCGGACCGGCCGCCTTCATGGAAACCGTCCTGGGGCAGGCCCGCGAACTCGGGTGGCCGAAGGGCCGGCTACATTCAGAACCTTTTGGCGCTGCGGAGCTGGACCCAGGCCAGCCATTCACTGTGAATCTTGCCCGCAGCGGCATCATGTTGGACGTCCCTGCCGGAGTTTCCTTGCTCGAGACGCTCGAAAAGGCAGGAAAAAGCATCCCCAACATGTGCCGCAAGGGCGTCTGCGGCGAATGCGCCCTTCCGGTCCGGCGTGGGGCCCCTCAGCACCGGGATCTCTACCTGAGCGACCAGGAAAAGGCTGCCAACACCACCATCATGTGCTGCGTCTCACGCAGCCTGGACCACGAAATGGAGTTGGACCTTTGACTACCAACGTCATCGACAATGAACCGGAAACAGTCCTCCCGGAGAGGATCACGCGATTTCCCTTCCCTTTTTCCGGGGACAGCTACCGCTACAGCACCAACGTCGAACCCGCGCTCAAAACAGTAGAGACGGAAGCGGGGGCTTGGGGTGGCCGCCTACTCGACATCGATGAGCACTACCTTCACGAACTGAAGGAACGCAACGAGGTGCTGAAGCGGGACCCCACGCGCGTACGGGCCCTCCCCCACATGCGGCCCGCCGTGTGGGACGCCATCTCCACCCTGCTGCCCATCATGGCGGAGGAACACCCGGACACAATGTTTTTCCACCGGGACGGCAACGCGTGCCGCTGGATGAACACCCTGCAGAACCTCGAACTGGAGTTCACCATCGGCGACGACAGTTCCCTGCCCGTGGGTCCACTGCGGTTCCTGGGCAGCCAAGTACAGGACGACATAGCACTACTTGACCACCGGGAGGACGCCCTCTGGCTCGACGCCGGACTCGTCACTTTCGCCGCCGACTGGTCCTTCGGGTTCGATGTGGGCATGAAATTCCTCGAAGTCCACGGCCCCGTACCCCGGGTGCACGGAGAACACATCATCACCCGGGCCCAACAATTCCTCATGCGTCTACAGCCCGGGGAGAAATACCGCCGAACCAACTGGACGATGACCATAGACCGCCGGCTGGACACCTCCACCGAAACATACCCCGACTGGGCCCAGGACCGCGCGACAGTGGCGGCAGATCCTGCCATGCCGGACAGGCTCCACCTCCGTGTGGAAGTTCAGCATCTCATCCGGCTCCCCCATTCAGGTGCCGTGCTGTTCCTCGTTCGGACACACCTGCTGTCCCTCTCAGACATCGCCCAGATACCCGCCTGGCGGGAACGCCTGGGACGCGTGCTCGCCGAACTCCCCGAAGACATGGCCGAGTACAAAGGCATCAGCCGCTACCGCCATGCAGCATCAGCGTGGTTGCTGGCCCACTAACAAAAACGCCCGGCTCTTTCACTCACCCTTTGGCCGAATTCGGCCATAACAATCCCACTCCCCTGATTGGAGCTCCCATGAATTCTGGAGATGTCGCCTGGATCCTCGCAGCCAGCGCCCTGGTCTGCATGATGATCCCTGCCCTTGCCCTGTTCTACGGCGGTATGGTCGGCTCCCGCCGCATCCTCAACATGATGATGATGTGCTTCGGCGGCGTGAGCATCGTCGCAGTGCTGTGGGCCGTATTCGGATACTCGATGGTGTTCGGCAACACAATAGGCGGCGCCGGACTCATCGGCGACGTCACTGAGTACTTCGGCATGGAACAACTATTGACCGAGAACCCGAACGCGCCCATACCCGCAGCCCTGTTCGCAGCCTTCCAACTGTTCTTCGCCGGAATCACCACCGCCATCATCGCCGGAGCCGCAGCCGGTCGGATGAAGTTCGGTGCCTGGATGACCTTCGCCGCGCTCTGGGCAACGCTGGTCTACTTTCCTGTCGCCCACTGGGTCTTCGCGTTCAGCACAGCGGACGGTTCAGTGACCGGCGGCTGGATCGTCAACAGCCTCAAAGCCATCGACTTCGCCGGCGGAACCGCAGTACACATGAACGCCGGAATCGCCGCCCTTGCCCTTGCCCTGGTTCTGGGTCGCAGCGCAGGATGGCCCAAGAGCGAACACACCAAACCCCACAGCCGCCCGCTCGTACTGGTCGGCGCGGGACTCCTGTGGGCCGGCTGGTTCGGCTTCAACGCCGGCTCGGCACTCACCGCAGGGCACTCAGCATCCGTGGTCTTCCTCAACACCGCGGTAGCGGGGTCCGCCGGCCTGCTCGCCTGGGCACTGGTGGAGCGCATCAGACTCGGCAGCGCCAGCAGCATGGGCGCCGCATCTGGCCTGATCTCGGCCCTCGTCGCCATCACACCCGCCTGCGGCGCAGTCAGCCCGCTCGGAGCCCTGGCCATCGGTCTCATCGCCGGTGGAGTCTGCTCACTGGCCATCGAGCTGAAATTCCGCCTCGGCTTCGACGATTCACTCGATGTCGTCGGCGTTCACCTGATCGGTGGGATCATCGGAACCCTCCTGATCGGCTTCTTTGCCACCGATGCAGCCCCCAACAAGGTCAACGGGCTGTTCTACGGAGGAGGCTTCGACCTTCTGGGTATTCAATCAATCGCCACCGCAGCCGTGCTCGCCTACTCCTTCGCCGTCACTTGGGTAATCGCCAAGATCCTCAACATCACCATGGGTTTGCGCATCCACGAGGCCGATGAACTCCGAGGCATCGACATCGTCGCCCACTCCGAGGCCGCCTACCTCACCGACGAAGAACCAGTCGAACTCGGCTCCCCACACCGCGTTTAGACAGGCCTCGACGACCCGCCACCGCATGCCTCCAACGGCGATCGTCCGCGCCGGGTCCCTGCCCCGCATCCCCCGGAAAGACGGGGCAGGCACCACCCGGCTGGCTGCCATGTACGGGCAATTGCCGGAGTCGTGGACTTGTGGCGGCGCGTCACATTCGATGTAATCGTGAGTCACAGCTCGACCACATAATTGGCTCCTTGACCGGGACCCCTGACGGCTGCGCCGTGATAGGTGACATTTTCCGGGGACCTCCGAGAAAGGTTCACTAACATGTCACTGAATTTTGAGGTTTTCGATTTCGACTTCCCCGCAGGGTCACCCAACAAGTCAGCAACCTTGATTCCGGCCCCTCAAAGGCTCTCCTCGTGGACGCCGGCTTTACCCGGGCTGACGGCCACCGTCTCGTTGCGGCGGTCCTGGGCTCCGGCAAAGACCTGGAAACGGTCTTCATCAGCCACGCCGACCCCGACTACTACTTCGGCCTGGAAGTCATCGCCGACGATTTCCCGAATGCCACAATCCTGGCGACCCCCATCGTGATTGAACACATCCAGGCAAGTTACGAGGGCAAGCTCAAGGCTTGGGCGGTGTTGGGGGCCAACCTTCCAACGCGTCTGGCCACGATCACTCCCCTGACGGCGGACGCCATCGACCTCGAGGGGCACCGCTTCGAACTCCGGGGCGGCTCCGAGACCCTTCCCGACAGGCACTACCTCTACAACGCGGACCAGAACTCAGTCGTCGGTGGAGTCCTGGTCTTCCAGGAGGAACACGTGTGGACCGCAGACACCTCAACTCCCGAACAGCGCTCAGCGTGGATCCAGCTCCTTGACCAGATGCAGGCCCTGAAACCAGAGGTCGTCATCGCAGGACACCGCCTGCCGGGAACCGCCAACGACGCCTCTGGAATCGACTCCACCCGGTCCTACCTCCAGGAATTCGAGCGGATCCTCGCCCGCTCAGCCGACGGAGCCTCTGTCACGGCTGCCCTGAAATAAAGCTATCCGAACTCCGGGATGCTCATTGCTGCGCAAATCGCGCCCAAGGTCGCCAAGGGGGAAATGACATGGGGCTGAACGACACCACCGACCCCCTCACCTCAGCCTAGCCCCGCGACGTCGCCGGCAGTACATTGCATCAGCAGCTGGTGACCTCGAAGGGCTCCGTGCCACAATGGCCCCGGATGTCGAGTGGACGGAGATGGCCGGCTTCCCCTTCGCCGGAACCTACCGGACACCCTCGGGCGTCACATCGAACGTCATGGAAATCCTTGGCCGGGATTGGGATGACTGGACTGCCCACGACGAAACGTACGTCGTAGAGGGCGAAAACGTGGTGGTACTGGCCAGATATACCGCCAAACACCGGGCCACCGGGAATCCCCTAAACGTCCGGGTCGCCCACCACTTCATCGTTCGCGGTGGACTCATCGTCCGCTTCGAACAGTTCGTTGACACCGCAAAAGTCGCCGAGGCAAGCCAACCACAGCCGGCTGAATGACCTAGCTGCGATGAGGGGGCACCCATCGATGGAGTCCCCTCATCGCAATCATGGCAGTCCACCTACAATTCAGGACGAAGTACAGCGCGCCTGAAGTAGGGCTCGCATGGGCTGGCGATGTGCGCTCCATGCTGCGTCGTCCCCCAGCTGGAGATTCATTTGCAGCCCCACCTTTGCGTCTAAGAGCTCCACAGGAAGAACCCCCTTTCTACCTTTGTCATCGTGCAAACCGGGAGAAGCAACATGACCAATCACCGAAGCCTGAATCCGGTCAGCCATCCAGGTATAGGAGTGCTGACTCTTACCAGCACTTGCTAGTTCCCCGTCGCGCGTCAGAAAGAGATGCCTTAGCCGATCGGCTGAATGGCCTTAGTGGCAGCTGACAGTACACACACTAACCAAAGCCTCTACTTGGGCCGGCAGCCTCTGCGCTAACCATCTCGAGGGAAGGCCATCCAAGTTCGCGTATGTTCGGCGGCCTCTGAAGGCATTTGCCACACCATTCCTCACCACCCCGTTTCGAGAACGTGGGCCAGGCTGTCAACGAAGTAGTCGGCAGATTCCTGGGAGATGCATAGCGGTGGCTTGATCTTCAGGACGTTCAGATGATCGCCAGTGGGCTGCATGAAGACTCCTAGTTCGAGCAGGCGATTACAGATCGCCGCTGTTTCGTCCGTTGCAGGTTCGAGAGTTGAGCGGTCCTTGACGAACTCGAGACCGAGATAGAGCCCCGAGCCGTGGACGGCCCCGATGAGGTCATTCTCTTTGCTCAATGCCTCTAGGCGATTCTTGAGGTGTCGGCCAACGACGCGTGCGTTTTCCTGTAGGCCTTCGTCTTGGATGATGTCAAGTACAGTCATGCCAATCACTGACGAAACGGGGGATCCGCCGGTCGATGAGAAAAAGTATCCCTGTGTGCGATATCGATCAGCGATCTCGCGACGGGTAACAACTGCTCCGATGGGTTGCCCCGCTCCGATGGACTTGGCGACAGCAACGACGTCGGGAACAGCTCCCTGCTGCTGAAAACCCCAGAACCATTCGCCGAGGCGGCCGAAGCCAACCTGCACCTCATCGGCGATGGCGATGCCGCCATGTTTGCGGATTGCCGCGTAAACGTCCGTTAGATAGCCATCCGGCAGTGCGATGCCGCCTGCGTTACCGAAGTAGGACTCGCAGATAAAGCCAGCAGGCAGGGTGCCCCCTGCGGCAAGTTCGTCGATGATCTTCACTGCATTCGATGCATATCCGGCAGCTTCGTTGCCCCGTAGCTCTCCTCTATAGGAGTTGGCTGCTTCCACGGTATGCACCCATTCAGGGCGTGACTCAAGGGCATTTGGATTGTCGGCGATCGATGTGGAAACTGCGTCGCTTGCAAAAGTCCACCCGTGGTAGGACTCCCGCATCGCGACGATGTCACGCCGCCCCGTGCTGGCCATTGCCAGTCGGATGGCTAGGTCAGTGGCTTCGGAACCGGAGTTGACAAAGAACACGGTGTCGATCTCGTCGGGCAACGTAGCGGCAATCCGCTCGGCATAATCTGCGATTGCGCGGTAATGAAACCGGGAGTTCGTGTTGAGGAGTCTCATTTGCCGGCTAGCCGCCTCGGCTACCCGGGGGTGTGCGTGGCCCACAGAAGCGACATTGTTGACCATGTCGAGATAAATACGGCCATCAACTCCTATGAGGTATTCCCGCCATCCACGTTCGATCTGGGGTGGCACCGCATAGTAATGTTCCTGGACGTTCGCGAGTACACCTCCGCGACGCTCCAGGACGTCATCGTTGGTAGATCTGCTACTGGAGACGAGTCCAAGTGCCGGCGCAGGATCGCCCAGGATCGCAGCCCATCCTGCCATGAGATCGGCTGTCACCATCGCAGGGGCATCGGATACTCCGCGCCGGTCGAACTGAACGAAGAGCTTCGTGCGTGCCGGTAAAAGATGAGTGCTTTTACGACCCAGGCCCACGGCCGATATCGTGAGCACCGCGCCGGCGATTGCGACGGCGATGGTGTCGGCATTGATTCTGGAAACCAGGGCTTCCGCTGACAAAGACGTTGGCCTTGAAAGCCAGAGCGTCAAACCTGTCGGAAACGTTTCTGGCACCGTCGGCGTCCGGATCGGCGCAGCGGTAAGAACCGCGGACCAGGCGGGCAGCACAACTGCGTCAGCTCCGGTGCTCAGAGCCGCGGCAGCGGCCTTATCAAGCGTTGCCTCTTTCATCCAGGCACCATTGTCATTGAGGGTTGAGGTGGTTCCTGCGTCAAGAGTTGTAACGACGCCCAGGGGCGGCAGTACGGGTTTACAGGTCCACGATGGGTTGTCCTTGATGGGCATCCCCAGGGCTTGGCGGACTGCCCCCGTCATCACCTCGGGTGGTACGGATGCTGCAACGGTGAGAATTCGAAGCTCGCGCTCGAGGGCGGCGTCCGCATAGGAATTGTCGGCATCCAGCCTGACCTGACACCGCCCACTTAGAGCGAGGACGGCTCCGCGCAAAACCACCAGTGCCCAAAGTGCAGAAACTTCGCTCTCATCCAGGGGACGCAGCTTGTGGAAAGCACGGATCGCGGGCAAGGTCGTCGCCGGGGTCGCTCCATCATGGTGCAGGAGTGAAGAGATGGTGACCGCGAGTTCCCCCACACGCCATGACGTGCACACATCTCCGAAGTCGATAACCGCATCAGGCAACCGTCCTCCATCCGGACGAAGAACGTTGTCATCGGTAATGTCGAAATGCCCCGCTTGCACCGGCAGTATGTCTTCGACTTCTTCAAGAACGAGTCCCGCGCGAAGAGCCGATTCCTCAACGAAACGCCGGATGGATGAGTCCGGTTCCAGTGGAAGAAGCCGGTCGATGACCCGGCGGGCGTGCCGGAGATCCCACTGCAGGACCCGATGTGTTCCGGCGTGTTCAAAATCCGCTAGTGCCAGACTCGTTCTGGCTGCGATTTCTCCCATACGACTGACTACATCGGGCGCCAAGTAGTCGGACCCCGTCAGCGTGCGTCCCGCGATATTCTCAATCACGCGCGCGTGGAGGAGACCTTGTGAAGTTTCCCACCATGCTGACAGTGGCCCCCGTGGACCCGTCACGATACGAGGTACGCGAAGCGTGTTCTGGTTTTGCGCTAGAAGCAGCGCGGCCTGATCCTGCATTTGAATCTCGGGGAAACTGAAAGCCGGGTTGCTGATTTTGAGCACCCCTTTGGGGTGGGGCGACCCGTGCTCGAACAATCTAAAGTTCTGATCCTGCTGGCTGCCAAGGGCTTCGACCGAGATCTCTAAACCGAAAGTGCTGGCGACAAGGTCCAAGACTTCGGTGGGTTCGAGTGTGGGAGTCGGCAGTTCGACCTGATCGAAATAGTTGAAAATATTTTGAGGCATGGTGCTCCTTTGAGGGGGAAGTGTGTGCGCCCAGTCGTCAGATGGGCAGTCAGCCTAGAGGGACGCGTGCTTGGATGTTCCCAAGGCGCCAGCCACGGCGCCGCTGGAGCTGCGGACAGCCAGCGTTACCAAGGGACCGTATGCTGGCCGCCACTCGCTGTGTCGATGGTTGTAGGCATTGGCATGGGTCGACCAGCTCCCCACGATCCGAGTTCCTTCCAGCACTGTCGGTACAGGTTGCCCGTCCACGAAGGCTGCACACTCTGATGCTCTACCTGCCGTTACCGTTGCGACGAAACGGACAGTGGTGTTGGTGGTGGTTCTTTCTACCTCGACGTCTTCGATTCGCACCTCGAGAGAGTCCGATCCGGGAGGGAGGCTGACCGGAAAAAGCGCCTCCCCCGGTAGCGGTGGCGTTCGCGGGGGTACGGTGCGTCGTGGTCGGAGTTTTTCCATCGTTGAGGCCAGTTGCAGTAGGCGCATGTCGTCGTATGCAGGGCCAGCGACGGTGACGCCAACCGGCATCCGGGTATCTGACATTGTCCCCAATGGAAGGGTCCAAGTGGGAATGCCAAGGTGTCGCGGTACGAGGTTGCCGTTCGAAACCCAGACGCCGTTGCGCCAGGCGACATCGGCAGACGACGGGTTAACATCTGAGTCGGAGGGTCCAACGTCAGCGGCGGAAGGGAATATCACGGCATCAAAGCCGTTTCCTGACAACCAATCCTCGAAGTCCTCTTTGCGTGTGCGTTCGAGACCACGCAACCCGTCTTCGAGAGTCGCAATATGCTTCCAATCGGTGACCCCATCCTTGGCCATTGCAACAAAATCTGAAAGGTCGTAGGCAATGTCGAACTCAAAGATGCCGTATCTGTCAGGCAGGGCTCCTTTGGGCTGCGGAAAGATGAGTTCAGCCTTCGCTTTGGCCAAGCCATCGATTGCCGGGTCGCCGTTCTGACGCAGGAAGTTGTCCAGCGCCCAGGCCGACAACATTCCGACTTCATCGCTGAGGAAGTCTTTGCGCACCCATCCTCGATCAACAAAATCCCGATCGCCGTCGTGGAGCCGCTCGTAGTTGTCCACTACAGGGAATGGAGTCTCGATGACCTCGGCACCGGCCGTCCGCAGATCATCACACAGCCCCTCCCACAGGTCCATAATCGATTTCCGGGTCTCAATAGGGTATCTGCTCGTCGGGTCAGCATTCACGTAGTTCCGGGGTACCGCCAAGCGAAGCCCGGCCAATGGAAGGTCGGGAATGGCGGCATATGAATCCGGCCGCATCGTGGACGGCTTTGGTAACGGGATCCACGGCTGCAAACGCCACAAATCGCCTTCCGACGATGGGTCGTCAGCGACGATGACGTCGAGTATGTGCTTCATGTCGGAAATCGAACGGGTGTGCGGCACAACAACGTCCATCGTCGGCACAAGGGGCCAGTTGCCTCGGACGGAGATGAGGCCGCGAGAAGGCGTGTATGCGACCAGCGAGTTGTTCGAGGCCGGCGCTCGCCCTGAGGACCAGGTCTCTTCGCCGAGACCGAAGGCCGCGAAACTGGCCGCGGTCGCGGTCCCGGAACCATTGGAGGAACCGGAGCCGAACGCCGATGTCAGAAATTCGCCGCTATAGGGAGATTCTGCTCGCCCGTAAACACCGCGCTGCATGCCTCCCGCGGCCATAGGAGGCATGTTCGTAAGACCAAGGAACACGGCCCCAGCATCCCGAAGACGTGAAATCGCGAACGCATCTTCACTGGCCGTCAAGTTGGCGAAAGCCGGTGATCCGGCAGCAACCGGCAGGTCCCGGACGCAGTAACTGTCCTTTGCGGTGAAAGGTATACCGTCCAACGGCCCAAGCACCGTCCCCCGTGAACGCCGGAGGTCTGAGTTCCGGGCCTCCGCCAACACACTGGGATTGATTGTCGATACAGAATTCAGCCTAAGTCCGGAGCGATCATAAAAGGCGACGCGGTTAAGATACCGGATCACTAACTCGACGCTGCTCACGAGCCCGGCCTCAAGTGCGCCGGACAGGTCGTCGATGTCGGCTTCGACGACTGTGAAGCTCCGCAAATCCATGGTACTCACTCTCAAGTGGAAGGCCCAGGCTACTAACTGAAGGGCATGTGATTTAAAACATACACCGTTTGTTTGGGTAGTACTAGGCCCTTTAAAGCAGGCAAGCTTATCTATTGACAAGGCATTTCCCGCACCATTCCGTCAGATCTTGATCGATTCCCGGACAAGTTTTTTTCACAGCCTGTCCCCAGCTGGCTTGGCCCTTTGTCTGCTCCATTTCCCCCAGAAAGCCTGTTTGCCATGACATTTTCGACCTCAAAGGCCCCACCCCGCAGACGCCCCTCCCCCTGGACGCGGTAATCGGTCTGAGCAGGAAAGGGCTGCCCAGAGGACAGGTTGGTGTTCTCGGTGCACTGGTAGTAGGGATCTCGACCTGCGCGCCGGCAACCACTCTGGCAGCGTCAAAACGGACCAGAGGCAAGCGTCGTTGGCGATCAGATGCCGGCCGTCTTTCTCGTGGGATTCATCCCGATGCTTCTTGTCACTCTCGGATACAGGCCCCGAACACCGCCATGCTCGACTCAGAAAACCTCATTTACCTGGGGATCCCGCGCGTTCGGACCTTGGCTTGGATGGCTTACCGGGTGAGCTCGTAGCTTTCACCGCGCTTGTTCTTTTCAATCTTGCCGGAATTGCCGTCGATTTTTTTATCAAACAGTAGCCATCGCCCTTATAAATAAGTCGTGCGTCGGTCTAACCGACAACCACCTAATCAACCTCGTGACATGCTTGACATTCATGGCACTGTCGACGGTATCTGCTACCTCGGGATGACCTCGGCCAAGATCTTCCAGTACTGCACAGTCGCGTTCCAGATGGCGATTCTGGGGTGGT
This sequence comes from Arthrobacter sp. efr-133-TYG-120, assembly GCF_030209785.1. NCBI lineage: Bacteria > Bacillati > Actinomycetota > Actinomycetes > Micrococcales > Micrococcaceae > Arthrobacter > Arthrobacter sp. efr-133-TYG-120. The sequence continues at coordinate 48,544 of NZ_JARVRI010000018.1, read as the reverse complement.
TCCTCATCGCGCTAGGCAAGGAAGCTGCGTCTGCTGACAATCCTGCTGGACCCATGCCCGATATTTCATGGTTTGACCCCACCCGGATAAATAGTTTCAGCGCCTTCTCAGCGGGACTTGCGGTCTCGATCTTCGTTACTGGGGCTGGGCCACTGTCCCCACAACGGGAGAAGAAACCAAAGTCTCGCGGGGTCCTACTTCCACGGAGAGCACGGCGGCATCGATTCTTCTGATTCTTCTGGTGGTTGTGTTCGTTAGGCATAGCAGCGGCGACGCTCTCCATCGCCGGGCCAGGAGACACCGCAAACAGTCTTGGAAATCCGGGCATAGCCGAGAACGTGTTCATGGTTCTCGCCCACCCAGTGATGGGTCCAGCCGCGATCTTTCTTTCCTTCGCCATCCTCCTCGGCGCAATGGCATCAACAAACTCCACAGCGATCTCACCCGCACGCAACCTGCTGGCCTTCAGAAAATGCGCTGCGTCCTGGCCTGGCGGACGCTACCAACATACTCAAACCCATCTCGAACGCGCGTGACGCGACTGGATCACTTGGGTCCTCAGTCGACAAGGACGCGAACGCCAATGAAAACCTCGGAAGTCGCTCTTCTTGGCCAGTTGGATCGAACACGATGCTGGGCCCCGACATGTCAAGAACACTTCCTAAAATAAAGGACTCGAAGGCAGTCAATAGTGGCAGGACGTCCCTACTTGTCCATCCAACGGCTTCTGCCGCGACCACAAAATCCTCGTACTCCGATAGCAGGACGGGTGACGAGGCACGCGTTGTCATCAATAACGGAACCACTCGCGGGTGACCGGCGAATGCCAGCCTGTACGAATACGCCCATAGCCGGAGTCCTTCTTCCCAAGGGCATTCCCGAAGAGGCCGCGAATCGATGTCTGCAGAAACGATCGCCCTCACGTCTTCAATCATGGCGGCGCGATTTGGTACATGGTTATACAGCGAGGTGGGGTTTACACCGAGCGTCGCCGCGACGCGGCGAATACTGGCACCGTCGGCGCCGACGCGGTCAACGAGGGCGAGGGCGGTACTGGCAATCAACTCGCGGCTTAGCAGAGGTTGGGATGGGCGGGCGATGGCTGACCTCCTTGGGGATCTGATACCCACCCTACCCATCATGGCCAACATGACTGGACAGCGGGTTGAGTTCAATGCCGCGAAGCCAATATGCAGAGCTAAGAACTGCGGTTTAGATCCGATTTCGACCCCTATGCGCCCAAGAATTGCCTCGGAACGCATCGTGATGTCTCCCGTTTTTGCAAAAGACAACACTCGACGAGCTCGCTGTCTATGTCCACTACCTAGCGCACGGAGGTCAGCAATGAATAAGACAACGTCACTCGACGGCACCACCCCGGCTATCAACTCCACCGCGGCCCGGACCGGCCCTCATCATCGCGGCGGCAGGAGCGTTCTGCGATCGGCAATCCAAAAGGGTATGGCCGTGCTGCTTGCGGATCGCTTCACTGTCCATGAGTACGATCCACCATTCACCTCCAAGCATCGGCGTCGCCGAGCAGCTCTCCCCCACAACCAGACGGGCGACCCGGCTGAAGGCGACGCGTCGTTGCGTCCTTTTTGCCGATGCGTCGATGGCTGTTTCGGACATAGTTTCTCCTGCTGAGAGGGAAAGGTGACTGGTAACTGCTCTATGCGGGGTCTAGCGATGCCTGTTGCGCATGTGCTTTCAAACTGAAGCCGGGAGCTTGGGCTTCTTCGGGCGACGGACCGAGTCCTGCCGTCAGCAGCTTTCGGGCAGCGATGTGATCGCCTGCGGCGTTTACGGATTCCACGGCGACGAGTCGTCCAACGCGGTGGCAGAGCACCGAGAACTTGGCGGTCTCGGGGTTTCCGATGACCGTAGCTGTGTCACCGGCAGCCTGTATGCCGGCCATTGGCAACCGCAGAGAGCCTTGTGTCGACCAAAACCAAGGGGTCTCCTCGTAGTTGTCTGCTGCATGGAGGATCACTTGTGCTGCGTGGCGTCCGTGTGCGGCCGCGTTTTGAACGGACTCGAGCCTGATTCTGGAACCGGTGAGGGAGTTCGGAAAACTGGCGCAATCGCCGATAGCGAAGATTCTAGGGTCAGAGGTTCTAAGCGCCTCGTCTACCAGGATTCCGTTGTTAGTCTCCAGACCGGCTTGGGCAGCGACTTCGTCATTAGGTATGACGCCCACGCCTACAACAACAAGATCAGCGGTATATCGGGCGCCAGTCATGGAATGGGCGGCGCATACATGACCGTTGTTGTCGCGTTCAAAATGGCTGAGGCCCTCATTAAGACGTAACCTAACGCCATTGCGTTCGTGTGCAACGCTGAACCAGTCGCTCATGACAGGACTAAGAGCCCGGCTCATCGGCCGCGAGGCGAACTCCAGTACGGTGACTTCGCACCCGTATGCCTTTGCGGCCGATGCGAACTCCAAACCGATGAAGCCAGCGCCGATAACGACCACGTCTTCTGCGGCGCTCAGTGCCCGCTGCAGGCGCTCTGCGTCCGTTATGGTTTTCAAGCTGTGTATGCCAGCTAAATCCGCTCCCGGGCAGGATAAGGACCGATTTCGTGAACCAGTGGCCATGAGGAGGTAGTCGTAGGGCAGCGATGTCCCGTCTGCGAGAGTTACAGTTTGAGCGTGCCGGTCAATGGTGGATGCGGCCACACCCGTGAGCAGATCAATGCCGTGGTCAGTATAGAAGGACGCTGGCCGGAGAGGCAGCGCTGCCAGGTGGCCGGTAGGAACGAGGTAGTCCTTGGACAGGGGTGGCCGTTGATAAGGCAACGTCGCCTCGTCGGCAACTATCGTTATGCTGCCGGGGAAACCGCCTGATCGGAGGGAGTCTGCCGCCTGAACGCCTGCCTGGCCGCCCAAATTATCACAACATTCATTGCTCAGACCTGATCCGTGGGGACGTCAACAATAATGGTCTCCAAGTGCGCCCCGACGCTAACCTGGCATCCGAGGCGGGATCGGTTGGTGCGCTCTGCCGTGGTGCAGTCGAGCATTTCGTCCTCGTCCTCGCTGATTTCAGGCAGCGCATCTTCGAACTCGGGGCGGATGTAGACGTGGCAAGTCGCACACATGGCCTGGCCGCCGCATTCTCCGACTATTCCTTCAACGCCATTGGCGACTGCTGCCCGCATAAGCGAAGAAGTCTTCTCGGAGACAGTTACAGTGTCAGAGTGTCCAGTGGGCTGGACAAAGGTGATGGTTGGCATGATTTTCCTTGAGCAGTTGGTGGGCAGAGTCAGTTCCAGAGGACAGGCATTTTTATGAGTCCACGGAAGACCCAGCCGGCGTCTACGGAGGCGTTATTCGGGTCGAGCCGCATGTTCGGCAGCCTGTCGAAGAGTGCGGGCATCGTATTTGGCCACCTGGGCGCGGGCAATCCAGGTCCCGGCGCAGAAGTGGGCACCGCCACCAAAACCGAGATGCGGTTTTTTGGGTCGGTGGATGTTGAACGTCTCTGGATTTGTGAAAACGGCGGGGTCACGGTTGGCAGCTCCCAGCACGACGCCTAGCCGCGCGCGGGCCGGCAAACGCACGCCCTCCAGTACGGTCTCCCGCGTGGTTTGACGAGGATCCATGCCAATGGGGGCGACCCAGCGGACAGATTCTCCGAACGCTACTGAGTGCAGCTTGGGGTTCGCAAGGACGTCAGCCAGTTGCTCAGGGTTAGACAACAGCGCCCAACCGTCGTTGCCAGGACGTCCCGGCATCGCTCCGACAAAGGGGCATCCGGGCGGCACATCAAACCGCCACAGAGCGTAGAAGCGATGATAACCCTGGCTGAAAAGCTGTATGACACGTCCACTAATGCCTCACCTCCAGGTTAGGGATTACCCAACGACATTGACGTGCACAGCAGCTACCCCAGCAGGCCATCCCATCGTGGGCCGGGCCCCTTGCCCTGTCGGCCTACCTCCTAATGCCGTGGTTGCCCACTCCGGCGCTGCCGCCTGACGCCCCATCGGCTTCGCACTACGCGGCTACGGGCTTGGCGTTGATCTTGTCCGCGACAATCCTGGTGTCCTTCAGCGATCCCTTGTCCGGTGCCGCAGATGACGGTGCCCGCTTTGTTGTTCAATGCCCCTCCACCGCACATCAGATGGATGAGCCCCCGCATCATGGCCGATTGTCCAGGGGAAAACGACTGCCACAGCTGCCCCGTGGCTGGAGGGCCGCCATTGGACGCGCTTCGGAGCTCCTAGCCTTTCGGCGTTTCAGATTACGCTTCTGACTCTTATATCGTCTAGCAGTGAACTTGTTTTTTGGGGTTTAGGCTTGATTTTACAGCCACTTCGCTTCAGAAGTAATTCACTGCTTGACTAAAATAACAGCTCTACGTAATGTGGCTTCATTCGGAAAACTGGTGACGAAGGCAGGACGGCTGGACTGGCTTGTCGCCCAAAATGCAGCGTGGGCAGTCGACAACAAACCTGCGCAGTTGACAACTAAGGAGTGTCAGACGATGAATCATGAGGATCTAACGCGGCATCTGATAGCACTGGAGCGTCGGGTCGAAAATCTCGAGTCGGCACAGGCGATAGCCACGCTTCACCACAAGTACATTCGCGATCTAGCGGCGCGCGACTGGCAAGCAGTGGCTTCCGCCTACACGGAGGACGCGGTATGCGACATCCGCCATCACGGAGTGCACCGGGGACGCGACGCCATCGGCGCGATGTTTACTAAGGAATTGGTTCCCGTCGTGCACAGCAACGATGGCTACATCCTGTCGTCGCCGGACATAGTGGTAGATGGAGACACGGGGCGCGCCACGTGGACGTGGCACCGGCTGCAGGCTGATTTTAAAACGTCCCTCGGCATGCTTCGAGTATGGGGTCCATGGTCCGAGGGGCGCTACGAGACGGAGTATGTCCGGCAGGACGGTGAGTGGAAAATCTCCAAACTTTGGTTCCGTGTCCACGCGCCCGATCCTGATCAGGAGATGGTCGACATCGGTATCGCTGGCGGCGTGATCGGTGGTGGAACTCGGCGGATTTGAAGTCCCGTTGACATGGGCTGGGTCGCCAATGTCGCACTGGAGAGATGCTCGATCACCTTTATTTTATCGAGTCCGCATTCTGCCCAGGTCTTGAGAGGCTCGTACGAAGTGGGAAGGCAGGAAGCCGGACCGCCAAGGTCCAACGGCCAACTTCAGCGCAATGGTTGGCGCTGATGAGCCGAACCCGCTCGGACTCGTTCGTCATGGGGCTTCAGACCAGGGAGCAAGCTCCATTGCTGGCCGACCAAGAGGAAACCAACCTCAACCAATTGGCGATGTAGCGCCAGGGCGGAAAGATCGGCGAACCGCACGGACGGCAAGACCTGCCGTCCGTGCTTTCTGCGTCGCGACAACTTCCTGGCCTCATTCGGAGACGCCCAGCACGTACCTGGTCAGGTCGAAGCGCCGGGCTTGCCAAAACATCGGAGAACTTAAATCGGCCGCTCGAGCAGTGGGACTTAAATCAAAGGCGAGCTGGGGAGTACCTGTCGCAGCCGAATCCGGCTACTCGCCGGCGCCCCAAATAACACATCTGCTCGTGTCCGAGCTGACCCGTTGACCCTCGTCCCGGTGTCGTGCCGGGTTCCCAACTGCGCCCGCGCAGCGCACGTGCAACGCGACGTCGGAATGCCGGCGTGATGGGATGGTTCACCTATCCTCCAGCAAGGCCGCCTCAAGACAGACGAAATTGGCGGTAGAACCGCTCCCGTCCTCGACGTCGGTTTGGCGGAGCGATTTTGCAGCTTAGCCTCAGTTATGGGGCCGCAGTGACATGCTGTTTGGCGGCTATGCCGTTCGCGGCTGCGAGCGACCGTGACGACCACTCCTTGGTATGGACCCGGCATGCGGACAGATCAGCTTCCACCGCTTTATCCCGGTCGTCGGGCATGGGTCAAGAGCCGTCGGCAATTGATTGGGGCCTGCACCTTTACCTCAAGCCGCAGACCCACGCCGTCTAGCCTACCGCGACGGCGTACTCTGCCCACGATGCCCCGCTGCATATCGATCAAGGCGGGGTTCACCCTTGGATAACGCGAAGCAATCAGTTCAGTCGTGAACTGTCGAGAATTTCCTCATCCATCCTAGTCCCCGCCTTTCCGGGAATTTTTGAGCTAGTCTGGCCTCAAAGTTTCCCAAATATAATTCAGTTGTTGACTACATCACATTTTGCTCTTAGCCTTGTTTTGATGCAGGACCCCGGCCGCAAAAACAAACGGCGGTACTTCGACAACCGCGAAGCCGCTCGACCTCAACGAAGACGACAGCTCCGCAGCACGTGATATCCCAAGAGACTCATTCCATCGCACTACAGAGGAGTAGAGATGGCTCAAATTTGGAAGCCCCGAACCGCCTACCTATCGGGAGCGGCGCTTCTCGTCGCCGCTACCCTGGCCCTCAGCGCATGTTCCGGCAACGGGACAGGTGAAGGCCTGTCGCAAGCCAACCTCGACGAGGTTCATATCGATCTGTCTACCGCAGTGACCTCGATTGATCCGGCCGCGGGCCCGTACTTGTCCGACTCAGTGATCGTTGGATTGACTACTGGCCGGCTGGTGCAGTTCGTCAAGGGCAGTGCGACCAAGACGGAGCCCATGCTCGCCGAGAGCTTGACCGCTTCTGATGACGCCAAGAACTATACGGTCGTTCTTAAGCCCGACTTGACGTTTTCCGATGGTTCGCCTTTGACGAGCACAGACGTGGTTGCCTCCCTCACCAGGTTGCGCGACACCCCTGGTCCCAATCAAAGCTATGCCGAGCTCATCGCCGACCTGGCAGCGCCGGACAAGACAACAGTGAAGATCAGCCTGAACGCTCCCTCTGCGGACTTTGGGCAGATGCTGGCAGTGCCAGCGATGGGCATCCTTCCCGCCGCAGCGGCGACAGATAAAAACTACTTCCAGGGTAAGCCGGTCTTCTCCGGTTCTTACGCTCCCGAGGGAAATGTCAAGGAAAATTCGTTCACACTGGTCAGAAACGAGAGGTTTGGAGGAACGAAGCCCAAAATCAAGAAGCTGGCGTTCAGCGTCGTGGCCGACAGCCCGACCAGCGTCAAGCGGTTGCAGAGCGGAGATGTTGACCTCGTTCCCACATTGCCACAGGACGTGTCGGATCAGATCTCAGGGGACCTGACGGCTCCGATGGTCGACGGCTTGGCGAGTATGTTCATCGTGCCGAATAACCGCGAAAGCAGCTTGTTCCATGACGCGCGCATCCGCAAGGCCATAGCGTGGGCTATCGATCGCAAGACACTCGCGACTCCGGCGTACGGCGCTGATGCCAAAGTACAGACCGGTCCTTACCCTGTCATAGCCGAGTACCCACAACCCGTAAATGTCTATTCCCAGCAGGATGTCGCGCAGGCGAAGGCGCTGCTCAAAGGGACGGCTTGCCAAAGCGGCTGTACATTCACCGCCAGCTACTTCGCCAGTGCTTCAGACGACGCTGGACGTGTGGCCACCGTGCTACAGCAGCAGCTCGAGCCGCTTGGGATGAAAATGAACATTCAGCCCGTCGAGGATCAGCAGTTCATCCAGAACTCCATCAATGGCGGATTCGACCTCAACGTCGTGACTTTCAGCAAGTTCAATGTGCCGAGTTCCGCCGAGGGCATCTTCGATCCGAAATCCACCATGTGCATTTTCGCTGGATGCAACAACGATGAAATAGAGCCCGCGTTCAGAGCCTTGTTCGGGGCGCAGACACCACAACAGCAGGAAGCGGCATCCACTCACGTTCTGCAGGTTTTCGAGGACTGGACTCCGATCATCCCCATTGCAGGTGTGACGAGTCGCTACGGTGTTCGCTCGAATCTCGTTGACGTAATTGGCCTGCAGCCGAACTCGGAGTTCTGGATTGCAGGGCAGTAGGCTGCGCGCCGACGTGTGGGATGGCGTGTTCCCTGGGGCACAAGGAAACTATTTGAAAGTTGCCGCTGGCATCCTCCTTCCTGACAAGCCGGCTCCTTCATTTCCGGCGTCTGGTCAGCACGGATGAGCGCTACAGTAGAGGTGATTTCAACCACCCCCAGCGGCCACGGAAGGCAGCGCGGCTGGAAGCGTTTGATGCGGAGAGTCGCGCGGAGCGTTCTGCAGCTCGTGATTGTTGTCGTGCTGATTGTGGTCGGAACTGCCGTGCTTGTGCGTCTGGTGCCCGGCGATCCTGCCCAGTCAATTTTGGGTATGCAAGCTACGCCCGAATCACTGGCTGCACTGCGCGCTCAGCTTGGTCTGGACCAACAGCTCTCTTCCCAGATCCTGAGTCAGCTCTCAGGGCTCATGCACGGAGACTTCGGGACTTCGATGACAACGCAGCGGCCCGTTATTTCCATGGTTGGCAGCGCACTTCCCATCACGCTGTCGCTAGTGGTCACGGGAATTCTGTTCGCGCTGGTTATCTCCTTCCCGCTTGGTCTCCTGCCGGCCTTCGGAATGGGGCGCCGGGGCATTCATGCCCTCCGTATCTCAATGGTCGTACTTGTTGCCATTCCGTCCTTCCTGGTCGGAATCTATCTATTGATCTTGTTCAGCGTTCAGCTTCATTGGGCGCCCGCGGGAGGTTGGTCGAAGGACGGGCTGAATGCGTTGCGCTACCTTTGGCTTCCCAGCCTGGCCCTTGCACTGTTCATGACGCCGATCTTCGTCCGATCCATTGAGCGAGAGACGACGAGGCTGATGGGTGAGGAATTCGTGGAAGCCGCGATCAGTCGTGGTATATCGCGGGTGTCCCTGATCACCCGCCACCTCTTGCCGAACGTACTTCTTCCCGTCATCACTCTCGTCGGGTTCAGTATGGCGGTACTTATTGGAGGTGCTGTGATCATTGAGGCGCTGTACGGGATTCCGGGAATCGGTTCAGTGGTGGTGACCGCTGTCGGGCAGCGCGATTACCCGGTGATCGTAGGGGTGACGGTCTTCACAGGGATTTTCACGGTCGTCATAAGCCTCATCACTGACGTCGTCTACACCATCGCTGACCCAAGGGTACGTGTCCAATGACTAACATTCCTCTCAACACTCTCGTCGCCGCGCAGCCTAGGAAGCGACGGTCCAAAGAGCGCGGCTCGATGCCCATAGTTGCTGGCGTTCTGGTGCTGGTGTTCTTCATCGTCATGAGCTTCCTTGCCCCTATCCTGGTCGGACATGGCCCGAATGCAGTGAGTGGTCCCCCGCTGGACCCGCCCTCTCCTGGGCACCCGTTCGGCACAGATGTTCTCGGGCGCGACGTTTTCGCCCGCACGTTCGTCGCCGTACACGTCGACTACCTGGCAGCAGTACTTGGCGCATTAATTTCCCTAGCCATCGGCACCATTTTGGGCACTCTGGCCGGCACAGCCAGGCGGACGCAATGGGGTACGGTCCTGATGCGGGTAACGGACGCGCTCATTGCCGTACCCTTTCCGCTGCTGATTCTCATGATCCTGCTTACGGTAGGGAATCAGGTCAGTGTGCTGGGGACGGCTCCGGGAGTGTTTCAAATCCTCGTCGGTGTCGTCACCGTGGGCTGGTCGATTTACGCGCGGCTCGCACGGGCGGAGTCTTCCGGACTGAGGTCGCGGGAGTATGTTATTGCCGCCGAACTCATGGGGTATGGGAAGTATCGGATTACATTCCGCCACATCATGCCTGCGGTGATTGCGGTCACAGGGACTTACGCTGTCGCCGACGCCGTGATGATCGTCGGGTTCGTGGCCAGTCTCCCGTTCCTGGGGGCCGGGGTCCCACCGCCCACTCCGGAGTGGGGATCCATGATGTACGAAGGACGGGCGTCGATTGTTTCCGCTTGGTGGCAGGTCATATTTCCTGCGCTTGCTCTCACCGTCTCGGCAGTCGCAGCGTCGATCATCGCCGACGGATTGCTTGATCGAACTTCGAAGAAACTGAGGAGACACGAATGACTCTGCATACTGCGTCGGGTGCGCAGCCAACCCTGCGAGTCCGAGACCTTGAGTTCTCGTTAGGGGACAGCGTCCGGCTGGGCCCGATCAACTTGGAGGCCGCGCCCGGAACGACCTTGGGTGTCGTAGGAGAAACGGGTTCGGGCAAGTCGCTGCTGTGCCGCGCTCTCGTCGGAATGCTAAGCCTCACCGGTGGAACTATCGATGCTGGCTCAATTAAGTTCCAGGGCGAAGAGTACGCGCGGGCCGACCGCCGCCGGTGGGCTCACTTGCGACAGCGACGCGTCGGGTACATGCCGCAGGCCTCAATGGCGGGCCTCAATCCTGTGCGCAAAGTGGGTGGTCAACTTACCGAGATTCTCGCCGGCTCCCGGGCAGCGAAGGTCGAGAAGGCGCGCTTGCTGATGCAACAGGTACAGATGCGCGATCCTGACCAGGTTCTTCGCAGCTATCCACATGAGCTCTCCGGCGGGATGCGTCAGCGCGTGATGCTGGCATTCGCGCTGGCAAGCGATCCAGCTATTGTGGTCGCCGATGAACCAACGACAGCACTGGATGCGACAGTCCAGAACGAGGTGCTCCGCCTGATCCAGCAAGTGCAGAAGGAACGCGACATGGCCATGGTGCTGGTCTCCCATGACATGCGCGTGATCCGCCGCGTATGCGATCAAGTGGCGGTGATGTATGGCGGCCGCGTTGTGGAGATGGGCCCCACAACGACCGTTTTGTCCACACCGTCCCATCCGTACACGAAGGCGCTGCTACAGGCAGATCCTATGCTTGCCCAGCGCAAGACGATGCTCGGTGCCATCGGAGGCGCGCCCCGTCCTCCCGCCGAATGGCGGGACGGTGGTTGTGTCTACCGTGAACGGTGCCCACTGGCCACTGAACTTTGCGCCAGGCTGGTGCCTGAACTACGGACCGTGCGCGAGGGTGCCACTGCGGCGTGCCACTATGCAGAGGAGGTCCTGGCGGCGTGAGCGACATTCCGGCAGTCGAGCTATGTGACGTTCGCTATCGCTACAGGAGAAGCGGCCCTGAAGTCTTGAAGGGCATCTCTCTCACAGTTGGCGCCGGCACGATCATGGGCCTCGTGGGTGAGAGCGGATCCGGGAAGTCAACCTTGGGAAGACTGATAGTAAATGAGCGCCAGCCGACTGGGGGCAGCATTCTCATCGAAGGTAGCCGCTGGGATAGCCAATCGCGGAAAAACGGCCAGCGCCGATCTGTGCAGATGGTATTTCAGGACCCGTTTGCCGCACTGAATCCTTATCTGACCCCCGTCGCCGCCGTAACTGAAGCGGTTGCCGTCGCGGACAGGCAAGGACTACCCACCGCACGGGAGCGTGCGATCGAGCTGCTCAGGCAGGTCGGTCTAAGTGGCGCCATCATCGATCGCGCGCCCAGTTCCCTTAGCGGCGGCCAACGACAGCGGGTGGTGATCGCGCGCGCCTTGGCCTGCCGCCCTCGGATCCTGGTGGCTGATGAGGCGACGTCCGCGCTCGATGTGTCTGTGCAGGCACAGATTCTGAACCTTCTCATGGGGCTGCAGCGGGATCTCGGATTGACGATGCTCTTTATCAGTCATGACATATCGGTTATAGACCACCTGACCGATGAAGTGGCCGTCCTCAAGGATGGCCTGATCGTCGAAAGCGGCGCGACGGAGCAGATCCTGAACGCGCCGCAGCACGACTACACTCGCGCTCTGCTCTCGGCGTTCCGAGAATCCGATCGCGAGCAGGACATGGACAGCATGAACCGGGGCCAACAGGTCTGAGTCCCCGCGGACACTGCCTTTGTGGAACTCAAAGGAAACAGATGATGACCTTGTTCTTATCAAACCAACACCAATTCCACTGAAGACCTAGGATGAGACACTCCACATGATTTACGAGCTTAGCGGTGCGACTGAATCACTATCGCACCTCCCCCAGCAGATCTCGGAGAACGTTGCCGCAATCAAGGACTCTGGCTACGACATCCGAGAGTTCACGATCACCGCCATGGGACCCCTGTTCGCAGAGAACAACGGCGCTATGCCCCACCCGGTGCTCGCAACGTCTTATTTCACTAACCGTGTCATCACTGTCGTCCCGCTCCGACCTGAGAGGTTCAGCGGAAATGTTCATTTCGAGCTTCTGAACCCTTCCGGTGGAGTGGAATCGTCCATGTTCTGGCCCGATGCAGCCGGGTACGTCCTGCGGCGTGGCGACGCCTACGTAGGGCTCACCTGCAAGAGCATCATCGTCGAGGCGCTCAAGAGCAGCGACAGGTATGCGCGATTGTCGGTGGAGCATGACGGACTTCTGTGGGACGCGATCGCAGCGGTAGCACGAGCTCTCCGCACCCCCGCAGGTGGCGGACTGCTTCCGGGCCTCAAAGGGGCGGAACGTATCGTCGCGAACGGATGGTCGAAGTCAGGCAGTTTCCTCCGCAGCTACCTGTCGGAGCATCGTGCACTCTCAAGAGATGAAATGCGTGCTCTGTACGGATCGCTCCAGGTGTATAGGGAACGCGTTGAAAGGCGATTGGCGGAGCTCGTCGAGCGGCGTTGGTACCTGCCTGAGCACACCCCCGCTGCCCTTAACCTTGCCCTCGCCGGCGTCCGATTCTGATGGTCCGAAATGAGATCGACAGGAGACAGGCAATGAATTCCACGATTTTTACAAACGGTTCAGTCTATCTGACCGGGGTCGGTTCGCGACCGGCCTCGGTCGGCGTTGTCGATGGTGTTATCGCTGCAATCGGCCCCCGCGAGGAAGTCCGCGACCGAGTCGGTCATGCTGATGAAGTCGACCTTGCCGGCGGTCTGCTGAGCCCGGGTTTTATCGACGCCCATTTGCACCCGATTATGGGAGGCACGGAACGCGGTCAGTGCGATCTCAATCAAGCGACAAGTCGTGACGAGGTTCTGCGGATCATTGCCGAATTCGCAGCCGCCCTGCCCAAAGATGCGTGGGTGGTCGGCGGAGGTTGGCAGCAGGACCTTTTCCCAAACGGCCTGCCAACTCGCCAGGAACTGGACGCGGCAGCGGACGGCCGCCCGGCCGTTCTACGCAGCGCGGAGCGACACAGTGCCTGGGCGAGTAGCGCGGCTCTACGTGAGGCGGGCATCAACTCGACCACACCTGATCCTTCCGACGGTCGCATCGAGCGAGAAGCGGACGGCTTCCCATCCGGGGCGCTGCACGAGGGAGCCATTATACTCGTCCAGTCCATCGCGCCCGAACCTGACTTGCACGCAATGCATCGCGGGCTGCTCGTTGCCCAGGATCACTGCTTCTCTCATGGGATCACCGGCTGGCAGGATGCCCTTCTCCGAATCCATGACAACGGTGTTGATGCTCTGGACGTCTACCTTCACGCATTGGCTCGCGGCGACCTGATCGCAAAAGTTCGCGGAGCTCTGTGGTGGGATCGCAATCGAGGGACTGACCAGGTTGCCGAGCTGATCGAGCGTCGAGATCGTGCACGAGAATGGGCCCCCCGATTCCGTGCCGACTCCATTAAGATCATGTTGGACGGCACCTGTGCCAACTTCACCGCGCTGCTAACCCAGCCCTACCACGACAGTCACGGCCATCCGACCGATAACCAAGGAATGCGGCTGGTACCGTTTGAGCAGCTGGGGTCTGCCGCCAGGCAACTCGACGCCGCCGGCTTCCAAATGCATTTTCACGCCCTTGGCGATCAGGCAGTTCGTGATGCACTCGATGCGATTTCGCCCCTTCCCCGCCCAGCCGAGCGACGACATCACTTGGCACACTTGCAGGTTGTGCAGCCCAAAGATGCGGATCGTTTCGCCGCGCTCGGGGCGATCGCGAACCTGCAACCGCTTTGGGCCCAGAACGACGCGTATATGCAGGATTTGACTATTCCGTTCCTGGATCCTGACCTTCGCGGGTTGCAGTATCCCTTTGGAACGCTGGAGAAGGCTGGCGCCCGGTTCGCGGCCGGAAGCGATTGGCCCGTCTCCGACATCAATCCAGTCGCAGGTATGCACGTTGCCGTAAACCGGCGAGCTGCGGGAGCCCCGGGCACCGAGCGCTTCCTTCCGGAGGAAGCATTGTCGCTGACTTCGATTTGGGATGCATATACAGCTGGTTCTGCCTACCTAAACGGACAAGAGGACAGAGTTGGCAGGCTTTCCGTCGGATATGACGCCGACTTTGCGATCTTCGACCTTGATCCATTCGCGCAATCTCCCGAGCAAATTGGTGAGGCACGAGTGACGTCGACTTGGGTCGACGGACGTGAAGTTTTCTCTCGCCACGCCTAAGCCTGGGCGGAGCGCGGAAGCGCCTTCTTCCTGCATCTGTCTGCTTCCCTATCAATCTCACAATGTCCGGATCCCGGGCACGATCATGTCTCGCGGAATCCGATCCGCAGAAAGGAGCCCCCCATGCGTGAACCAGGGCTAAAACTTCTCTTCGAGGCCACCGGCGACCTCTCACCAGCCGTCACTATCGGTAACACTGCCCAGGGACTCGAAAGGGTGATTCCTATCCCCGCAGGAGGGCCATTCGAGGGCCCACGTATCCGAGGAACCATGGTCGGAGGCTATGACTGGCAATTGACCCGCCCGGATGGCGTCACCGTCATCGATGCGCTTTATCTTCTCGAAACGGACGACGGTGTCCACTTGCGCTGCCGCAACCGCGGGCTTCGCCGCGGGGATCCGGCTGTTATGCAGCGGTTGGCAGCTGGCGAAGATGTGGACGCTGACGAGTACTACTTCCGATGCGTGCCCGAATTCTCCGCTCCAGCCGGACGGTACGGATGGCTCAACGACAGCGTCTTCGTCAGCACGGGCGCGCGGTACCCTGACGCCATCAAGGTTCGCTTCTACCAACTGACATGATGCGCGGCAATGTAACCGACGTACCGCGAAGCCCAAGGTATGGTGTTGACGATGACAGTGCAACAGGAACCGCCGAGTCCCCCTGACGACAGCTTTCTAACGTTCGTGAAAGCGGCCGGGGATCGCACCGTTGCCGAGCTGGGGCATCTCGGAAGTGGACCCAGCGTGATATTAACGTTGCTCCTGCGGCGCGCTTCGCGGCTGATGGCTGATAGCGACACGCTTGAGCTTCCCGACGGGCTCACCTGGGCAGGCTTCCGCGTTTGCTTCACCTTGTGGGTCGCCGGCCCCCTTGAACCCCACCGTCTGGCCTCGTTCACGTCCATGAGTCGCGCCGCAATTAGCGCCGCACGCAAAGCGCTCGAGGCCCAACAGCTCGTTACATCTGTCGCCTCGTCCACCGACCAGCGTTCAATTCTCATGTCGCTGACGCCACAAGGTGGCGACCTCACCCGCGAGATCCACGAACGCGCTATGCGTAACGCTACTGCGACGCTTAGCGCCCTGACACTCCCCCAGCAGCACATGTTGGTAGGGCTCCTCGGGCAGCTGGTGGGCGATGATACGACCGACATCGATCGGTCCATCACTGACTTGGGATGAAACGATGGACGGCCATGACAGTGCGTTGTGCTTTCCGCCTATGGCGTTGGTAGGGGTTCCCTCAAAACGCCTCGTTGGTTCCGAACTTCCTCATCGTGGCTACGGTTGAGGATTCGTTCGGCGAATTGGTCTCCGTCTTGCCTTCAACGAGTCAGCAAATTCCTCGGCAAGGTTCCGATGGCATCTCTCGAACTTCCCGTTCATTGAGGGTACGCGGCCGCATCTTTAGCGTGGACAGTGCCTTGTCCAATGGTTGTCAGTGAAAGCTCCTCTGCCGCCCTGGCTGTGCTCGGTCTTGTACCTGCCTGACTTGAAACGGAAGTTTCGAGAGGAACATGTACATGAACCGCTCGACATGGCGAGACGAACTCGCTCAAGCCGCGGGTCTGTCGTCGCAGAAGACGCATTCCCGATTTCAGTCCTAGATGATTAATTCCTAATGATTTTGGCGGTTTTAGAGGTCGTAAGCGGTGAGGGAGCGTTTGCGACGGGTGTTGGTGCGCCAGTTGTGCCAGATCCCGGCGGCAGGTGCAAGGAGTTTTGAGGCGGCTCGTGCGTAGACGCCTTCGAGGGTACGTCCGCCGTGGTGTTCCAGGCCGAGTTGGCCTTTGAGCGTGTCGAAGACCGACCCTATCCATTGGCGGATCCCGCCGAACCGACCGAACCGTGGTTTCTCGTCTTTGCGGTTCGGCCGGATCAGCGTGACACCGAGGTCTTTGGTGATGAACCGTTCAAAGTGACGGCCGGCGAGGCCATTGTCGCCGAGGATGACTTGCCCGGCGTGGATGTGCCTGTGCTCGCGCTCGAGCAGCGCCTGGGTGACTTCGCGTTCCCCGAGTTTAGGGTTCGCGAGCCCCCAAATCACAGGCATGCCTTCTGGGGTGCTAATCAGATAGAGCCGGAATCCCCAGAAGAAGCGCCAGTGCGAGGCGCAGGACCCACAGTCTGCGTGGCCGGACAAGTCGGAGCGTTTGACCGTTCCCCGCGACATGCTGCAGGGCAGCGGAGTGGAGTCGATAAGGCGCAGGATCTCGTGCCAGGACGGGCCAGCGTGGTGATGGCCGCAGAGACCAGCGGTCCTGCCGCCCGGACGCGCTTGTTGTACCCGGACTGGTACGGAATCTCCGGGAAGTTAACACCCTCCGCCAGCAATTAACAGACCCCCGGCGCAAACAGCACCGGGGGTCTGCTCTGCATAAGGCCGGCTAGGAATTACTCATCTAGGTGTGTGACGGGTATTTTTCACACGCCGCCCGTATGGCCAGCTCCGTGTGCTCGGGCAGTAGCCAGCCCTGGCTTACCAGCTGGGCAGCACGGCGACGTGCCAGCTGCGCATATGCGGCTTCGCCGCCGTATCTGGCATCGGCCTCCGCCCGCGTGAAGGGGACGTGTTCCCAGGGACGCATGATGTGTCGTTGGCTAGGCACGACCTGCATGCGTGCCAGGGGCAGCTCGATCTCCAGGTAGCGCAGTCCGCCCATCGCGTGCCCGGTCTCGTCGTGTACTGGAACGATCCCCGTGTAGTCGACACCCAGAGTGTCGCGTGTCAATGCTTTTGGCACATCGAACGGGATCGGGTCTGCCCGCGGGGGCGGGGTGCCTTCGCTCCACAGCACCAGATGCGTGATGGTGGCCGCGATGAGCCATTGGCTTCCATCGTGGCGCGGCGGATCTTCGCTGTCGAGGTCTTCTCCATCGGACAGCCCATTCTCAGAGCGTCTCGCTGAGGTAGTAAGTAGCCCTGTCTCATGGCCCCGAGCTGGCACCTGGTAGCAGCGGTACTGGTCGCCAGGCAGGTCGCTGTCAGGGCGCTGGTGCCAGAGGTGCTGTACTGCCTCGTCCTCGCTGAGGTATTCGATGACCGGAACCGGGGGCCGGCTGATGGTACGCCTGTGGTCATCAAGAGCAATAAGGCCAGGCAGCGACTCAGTTGGAGTGAAGCTCGTATCCAGCTCCATCTCCCCGTCTCGGTCGATTTCGACGTAGCCCATCGGACCAAAGCCTCCGCTCGAGACTCCTATGAGGTAGCCATCTATAATCTGCGACTGTGCTTCGTCGCCGTTGGGCACCCCTCCAGCGAGGGCGGACGAGTGCTCCTCATGGAACCGCTCCGAGAGGTAACTGCGGAGGAAACTTCCGGATTGGGACCAACCAGTGGCGAAGCGCCTCGACGGCGCACGCAATCCAAGGAGCATACCTCCAGCCTCCTCTTGATGCGTTGCCCCCGCTACTGAACCCAGAAGATCCCAGATCATGCTGTCATGCGGGATCAAAAGAGATCTGTAACGCTCCGGATCGCGGCTACGAAGGTCAGCAATAGTTACCGACTTGCAAGTCACCCCGAGGTAGGCATCGCCGCGGGCCATCAGGTGGAAGCCGGCGTCCGGCCAGAACATCGGGAAGTCTGAACCGCTTGATGGGTTGAGTAATTCAATATGGACGACGCCGCTGAAGTCGGCGTCACGCTCCGGAGCGATAACCAGCACCCGTGTGGCGTATCGCTCGGACGAAGGGATCGCATCGGGTGTCCGAAAAACGCGGGCTTCACCGGATACTCGGTACTCGCGGCTTCGATATCCTGCCGAAGCCAGCGATGGATGGGTCAGTGTGTCCCACCCATCCGGGGACAGGAATGGCGGTCGGTCCGCGAGTTGGGCGATCTCTTCTACGAGAAGGTTCAGCTTGGGCATTACACATTCCTCTATTTTGAATGTACTCATCGAATTCGGGTGATCTTTCGCTGGTCGAGCGTATACGTCATTTCTCCGGCCAGCTGGATGATCTCGCCCTTGACGTAGGGGCGGAGCGGAGAGTCCGGCCAGTCCTCGATGACTTCGAGCGTGTTCTGGACCAACGCGCGGATATGCTTCTCGTCCGCCTCCAGAACTTGCGCACTGACGTTCTCGCGCAGATGGCGCCACGCCACGCGGTAGAAGTCAAAGAATGCGTCACGGCCCACGAGGTCGTCCATCGCGCCATCCCAGTCAAAGACGATCTCGATGTGCAGGTAGCGCTGGAGTGCGCCGATGTCCTGTGAATTGAACGCAGACAGATAATTGTCGTACCAAGTTTCAAGTGAAACATCCTGCATGGTTGATCCTATTCTTCGAATACCGTACTGAGTGGGGCGGCGGTGGCTCCAGAGCGAGTCATGATCGGCCGTGGGCCGCGTTCACGTGCGCCGCCCGGCCACGAAGGTTGCAAGAACCGGCACATCCTCTAGTGCATCCGCCTCGACTGTCAGCGGGTCTGATTCAAAGATGGTGAGATCCGCGAGAGCGCCAAGTGCGATCACCCCTTCGGTTGTCTCCGTGCCGTGAAGAGTCGCTACGGCCGACGTGTAGGCCGTCAGTGCCTGCCTGGCCGTAACTGCTTCCGCGGGCAGCACGGGGTCCATGTCGGTTCCGGGTGCGCGCCGCGTCCGCGCCATGGCCATGATGGTCCGTGGATCGAACGGCCCGGTTGGCCAGTCCGAACCCAACGCCACGACGACTCCCGCCTCGATAAGGGAGCGCACGCGGAAGACAGTTCCGGTTCGCTCGGCAAGTCTGCGTGAGAAGACACTGGAGCCATCGACACCGAGCGACATGGCAGCATGTGCCGGCTGCATGCTGGCGATCGCGCCGCTAGCGGCGAACTCATGGACGAGTTCGTCGTCGGCGATCTCGACATGTTCGATGCGGTGCCGTGGGGAGTTCTCCCGCCGTTCAAGCGAGGCGATGACGCGCAGCGCGTGTTGGACCGCGGCGTCACCAATGGCGTGCGTTGCCGTGGGGATCCCGGCGTCGTGGAACTGCCGCAGGGCGGCCGAGTACTGCTGGGGATCGTCCCAGACTGAACGGGTCGATTCGCCGAAGGTGTCCGCTTCGCGGAGCCACGCTGTACCGTTGTCGATTGTGCCGTCGAGGAAGAACTTGGCGCCCTCGATCAACCAGTCCCTGCCACCTATGCCCTGCATGCGCATGATCTCATCGATCGTGTAATCGCCGTCTTGCGCCCCACTGCGGCATACCGGTGAGAGCCGGACCCGCAGTGGCAGGTCTGTGTCTGCTTCGATTAGCTCGAGAGCAGTCACACAGCTGTGATCGAACGTGAGGGAGTGTGTCGCGGTCAGGCCGCTGGCCGCCATCTCGCGCAGCAACTGCAGGAGTGCGTCGGCGCGCTCCCGGTCGCTCTGCACGGGCGCCATGTCTTCGACGAGCCGCATCGCGGCGAACTCTTTCAGGTATCCAGTCGGTGCTCCCGCCGTGTCGAGCACGACCTCGGCGGCGCCTGGCAGCGGAGTCAGCCCGGTAATCCCTGCCTCTTTCAACGCGCAGGAGTTCGCCACACCAGCATGGAAGTCGATAAGACGGAGGAAAACGGGATTCTTCGGGCTTCCAAGGTCGAGGGGTTCACTGTTTGGGTCTCCCTCGAACACTTCGGGATGTAAGTCGCGACCGATGATCCACTGACCGGGATCCAATCGCTCTGCCTCCGCCGAGAGCCTCGCGGCCAGTTGCCTGGAATTCTGGACTTCACCAAGGTCGATGCCGCGCATGCCGAGCAAACCGTGCACTGGGTGTGAGTGCGGGTCCGACAGACCAGCGCAGACAGTAGCGCCGGCGAAGTCGTGGTGGGCTGTGGAGCCGGCTACCGGCCAGTCTGCCGCTTCGGCGGAAGTGCCGAGGGCGACGATTCGTCCTCGTCGCACTCCAAGCGCGCTGATTCCGGTTTGGCCTCCCTCACCGGTATCGATGCGCCCGGCGGTCACGACGAGGTCGAGGGGAACGTGGGAGTCACTGATCATGCTGTATTCCTTTCTTGCGCCAGCTCGGTGGCCTGAAGCAGCTGTTGTGTGTATTCCTCGCGCGGGACTGAAAACACCGTTTCTGTTTCTCCGTACTCGATGAGTTCCCCGTGCCGCATTACGGCCACGCGGTGCGAGAGGTGCCGGATGACCGCGAGGTCGTGCGAGATGAAGAGCAT
Source organism: Arthrobacter sp. efr-133-TYG-120 (assembly GCF_030209785.1). Taxonomy (NCBI): domain Bacteria; kingdom Bacillati; phylum Actinomycetota; class Actinomycetes; order Micrococcales; family Micrococcaceae; genus Arthrobacter; species Arthrobacter sp. efr-133-TYG-120. The sequence goes on along the minus strand of NZ_JARVRI010000018.1, from coordinate 28,185 downwards.
GGTCACGCCCGTGCGCGCTTGGATGTCGACTAGGAGATTGAGGATCTGCGCCTGTACTGAGACGTCGAGTGCGCTGGTTGGCTCGTCCAGCACGATAAGTTCCGGGTCCGTCGCCAGGGCGCGTGCAATTGCGATGCGTTGACGCTGTCCACCCGAGAATTCGTGCGGGTACCGTCTTGCCGCGTCGGCCGGAAGCGCGACAAGTTCGAGACACTCCTGCACTCGCGCCGCGACGGCGGGGCCGCGCCGGCCTTGGGCTGACATGGGCTCAGCGATCGACTGGCCTACGGCGTGCCTTGGGTCAAGGGTGTCGTTAGGGTCCTGAAAAACGATTTGCACTCGACGGCGATGGTCGCGTAGTGCACGACCCCGCAGGGATGCGAGGTCCACTCCTTCATAACTTACCGTTCCGCTTGTTGGGGCCTCGATACGCATGGCCAGCTTCGCGAGGGTGCTCTTGCCCGAGCCCGATTCACCGACCACACCGAAGGTCTCGCCGCGACGAAGACCGAAAGTGATGCCCTTGAGCGCTTGGGTATGACCAAAGGACGATGTGCGGTAGTCCTTGGTGACCGCGTTGAAACGGACGAAGGATTCGGGCCCCTCGGGATCCCAGCCGATGAGCGTCGGGGTTGGCTCGACGAGCGTCAAGGTCGTCGCTGAGGGGCGGGCCTCAGAATCCGCCGACGATGCCTGCCGCTCCATCACTTCGCTGACGACGCTCAACCGTGTCCGGGGCGCGATATGAGCTCCAGGGGCGCACTGGAGTAGTGCAGTGGTGTAGGGGCTCCGGGGGGACTGCAGCACCTTCCCTGCCCCGCCTTCCTCCACGATTCGGCCCTTGTACATGACGTTGATGCGGTCGCAGTTGGCCCCGATCATCGTCAGATCGTGGGAAATCAAGAGGATGCCCAGGTTGAGCCGGTCCCGAAGCTCGAGCAGCAGAGACAGGATCTGGGTCCGTACGGTGACGTCGAGCGCAGTGGTCGGCTCGTCCGCGACCAGCAGTGCCGGATCGGCCGCGAGTGCAATGGCGATCATTACACGCTGCCGTTGGCCGCCCGAGAGCTGGTGGGGATATTGGCGCATGCGCATCCGTGGATCCGGCATGTGTACCAGTTCAAGGAGTTCAAGGGCTCGTGCGCGGGCTGCCTGGCGAGTCGCGAGCTTGTGGATACGCATTACCTCGACAATCTGGTCGCCGATGGACATTACCGGGTTGAGCGCTGTCATTGGCTCCTGGAAGACCATTGAGGCCACTCGCCCGCGCATCGCCCGGAGCTGACGTTCGCTGGCTGTTAGAAGGTCGCGTCCTGCGACCTCCAAGCGCTCGGCTTGGATCATGGCACTCGGTGGAAGCAGCCCCATCGCGGCCGTGGCGATCGTCGACTTGCCTGATCCGGATTCGCCGATTATGCCGACGACCTCACCGGGGGCGACATGCAGCGAGACGTCGGATACCACGGGCGCGCCCGGGCCGTAGGCGATGCTGAGCCGCTCGACGTGGAGGGCATGCTGCTGGTTCATTGCTCAGTCCTTAGTTTAACCGGGGGGTTCCCGCCGGAAGGCGGGAACCCCGTTCGCTGCTGGGCTTGGACGTCTCAGCCTTGGAGCCAGGCGTCTTTCAGGTGCATCCGACCCATGAAGGGGTCGGGCTTGTAGCCCTGCACCTTCGTGGAGAGGAACTCGTAGCCGAGTACGCGCGAAGCAGGAATCAGCACCAGTACATTTTTGGTGTATTCGTCTGTTGCCTGCTGAGCCAGCTTTTGACGCTCCTCGGGGTTCGGCTCGTGGATCATCTGCAACACGATTGCGCGGGCCTGTTTGGCATCAGGGTTTTCTCCCCAGAAGTCGAGCACGCTCCCGCTCGTAGGTGCGAAATAGCCACTGATGTCGGACTGGGCGATGGCCGGGATCATGATCAGTCCGGAGGGAGCTGGCGCTCCGCCGAAGATCGCTGAGATCGTCGACCAGGCTTCTGCTTTGAGGTTGAGTGTGATCCCGACACGCTTGAGCTGTTCTTTGATCACTTCGAGGATGGGGACATCGGCCGCATTGATGTCTCCCGCGTAGGTGAGGTCGATGGAGATATTGCTGAGCCCCGACTTCTTTATCAGGCTCTTCGCCTCCTCGAGGTCGTGCTTGTAGTAAGGAGCATCAGCGGGATTCTGCTCGAGTTTGCGCGGATCGCCTGGCGGTATCGGCAGTGCTGACTCGCCCTTACCGGTCATGCCCACGCGGATGATCTCGTCGCGGTCCATCGCGAGCGAGACGGCACGGCGTACGTCGATATTCTCCAGCGGCGTCCCGGCTGCGGAGATCATCAGGGACATGTTCCGCAGCACGGGCGCGGCGCCCGCAACGAATCCCGCGGCCTTGGCCTGGTCGGCGATGACAGGGTCGGTGACCTCAGCCGCCTCGAGAAGGCCTTGCTGCAGCATAGCTAGCCGGGTGGAGTTGTCGGGGGCTTGCACCCATTCGATGCCGTCGAGTTTGACGTCATTGGCACTGTGGAACTTCTCGTTCTTCTTAAGCGTGAGCTTGACGCCGTCCTGCCAGCTGTCGAAGACGAACGGGCCGGAGCCGTCGGCCGAGCGCATGCGCTCATCCTTGGGGGTGCTCTCGTACCATTGCTTGCTGAAGATAAACATGCCCGACCATGCCGAGGCGATCGGAAGGAAGGAGCCGTTCGGCTGGTCGAAGGTGACTACGACCTTGCCGCCGTCGGCGACACGCGCCTGTGAAAATCCAGCGAGCTGGTCGGGCGCGTTGGGCGCGGCGGCGGAGATTGAGTAGGCGACGTCCTCGGGGGTGAGCGGTTTACCGTCTGCGAAGGTGACGTCATTGCGGATGGTGAAGTCGAAGGTCCTACCGTCGGCAGACTCTGTCCAGGCGCTGGCGATGCCCGGCTGGATTTTGCCGGCTTCGTCGACGGTGAGCAGCGTCTCGTACATTTGGGCGAGCACGATGCGGTTGGCCAGAGCTTGGGTGCCTTCGACAGGGTCCAGACCACCGACCACCGGTAGGGAGTCGACGCCGTAGCGGAGTACCCCGCCAGTTCGTGGGGAATCTTGTGACGTTGGGGCCGGGCCGCTGCAGGCGGTCAGAGCAAGTGTCGTTGCGAGTGCGGCGCCGATGCCGACTCGCAGGAGCGTGCGTTTCTTCATGCTTGTTACTCCAATCAGTAAATGTCGGTGGTGCGTGTGGTGGTGTGCTGCCGGTGGGGGTCGGGCGTGAGGTCCTCCATATGCTTCGTGGCCCCGCGGGCCGGTCTCCAGCCGGCGATCAGCGCCATCAGGGCGCTCCACCGGGTGTGGGAGCCGCCGCGGATGACCCTCTGTAAACCATCAGCGAGCAGGTTCCAGGCGACCACTTGCAGAAGAATGAGGATGGCAGGCAGCACGATCAGATGTGGATACACGAGCATGTACTTTTGAAACTCATTGACCATTCGGCCGGCGGAGGGGCTCGGGGGCGGCGTACCTTGGCCGAGGTAGCTAAGGGTGGCCTCGACGAGGACGGTCTGGCCGGCGATGCCGGCCGCGGTGACAAGCAGGGGTGTGAGTACGTTCGGAAGGATGTGCCCGGTCGCAATGCTCCAGCGAGAGCACCCTGCAATCTCGGCTGCAGTCACGAAACCGCGTTCTTGGACGGCGAGCATGGGACCTCGCATGATGCGCGCGAGTACCGGGGCGAACAACACCGTCATGGTCACGAGAAGTGTGATCATTCCCGGCCCAAGAATGGCCTTTACTACGAGTGCCATGAGCAGGCCGGGAATCGAGAGTACAAGATCGGCGCCGCGCATGATAATCAAGTCCCAGAGACCACCGAAGTAGGATGCGACAAGTGCCAGGGCTGTGCCCACAACCGCTGCAAGGAGCGTGGCAACTACAGCGAGCAGCAGCCCGCTGAGCGCTGCGGTCGAAAGTCGGGCCGACATCTCTCGTCCTAGATTGTCGGTGCCGAGCAGGTGCTGGGGCGATGGAGCGGACAGGGCGGTGGATCCGTAACCCTCCGCATCGACTCCGGGCAGCAGGCTCGTCAGCGCGAAGAGCGCAAGGCCGGCGAGCAGAGCGATTCCGAGCCACAGCTCCCAGTTTCCGCCTCGCTTGTGTGTGTGACGTCTTGGGGTTTGTGCGGTTGCGGTCACTTCTTCACCAGCCTTACTCGAGGATCAATCAAGGGGTAGCTCACGTCGACGAGCAGATTGATCACGACGTAGAACGCGCCGAGGATCACGACGTAGCTCTGGATTGCGGGGTAATCGCTCGTGTTCATCGCCGTGATAAGTGCGGTCCCCATCCCAGGCAGCGAGAACACGTTTTCGATGACGACGGTGCCACCGATCAGAAGTGCCAGCGAGGTTCCGATGACCGTAACGACCGGGATCATGCTGTTACGGAGCGCATGTGCGAAGACGAGTCGTAGATGAGAGGCGCCCTTGGCGCGCGCGGTGCGAATATAGTCTTGATCGAGGGCATCAAGCAGCGAGCTGCGTACATAGCGGGTCAGCACGGCCCCGCTTGTGATGCCGAGCACGATGCCGGGAACTAGCAAGGACATGATGTTCTTTGTAGGGCTCTGCTCCCACGGCACGTAACCAAGTAGGGGAAGGCGGAGCGTCAGCGAGTTGACGACCACCACGAGGGTCGCGGCGATGAACTCCGGTAGCGCGAGCAGGATGAAGGCGAGTGCTCGGATCGAGACATCGGGTACCCTGCCACGCCAATAGGCCGAGGCCGTTCCGAAGCTCAATCCGAAGATCACCGCGACGATTGTGCCGATGACGGCCAGTTCGATCGTTACGGGCAGGCGGGTCGCGACCTGATCCTGGAGCAGTACGGGCAAGGTCAGCGAGCGGCCGAGGTTGCCCGTGAGCAGTCCGCCGAGCCATGTGAGGTACTGCTCGGGCCAGGGCCGGTCCAGACCTAGTTGCGCGCGGATGGATGCGATGTGTTCGGGTGTGGCGGAGTTGCTGTTGACGATGTTGGCAACCGGGTCACCTGGGATAAGCCGGACGATCAAGAAGCACAGCACCGAGAGGGCAAACAGCACAGCAACTGCGGCTGCTACGCGTCCTGCAATATAACGGAGCAAAGGACTCACCACTGCCCGTCGCGGACGGAGGCCTGGTCGACAGGTATCCGCAGACGACTGTCGTAACAGGGCCCCGCCAGCAGTGTCCAGGCGCCGCGGTTGCGCAGATCCTCGTGCAGGATCTGCAGCGGAGGTCGACCGGCAACTGGGGGCCGCACGTTGTAGTCTCTGCCTTGCACCACGAGCATCAGGCTCTCGCCTGCGGCGAAGTGGGTCGCCTGTGGCCAGACCTCAATCTCAAGTGGTACGGGCACTCCGGTTTCGAGCGTTTGTTCGCCCGTGTGCGGGTGCCAAGGTACGAGTGCTGTCGAGCGAACCGGGTCAAGTGCGCGATGGCTTGCACGCAGCCATCCAAGGGCGACCGGACCATCGGAGAACAGGGCATTAATGGGAAAAGTCACGTCGTCTCCAGCGCGATCCAGCTTGCGCACGATGACGAAAACGTCTGCGTCGAGCGCGGCCTCCGGAGCGGCCCCTTCGCCGAGGTCGACGCGCAGCCACAGCCGAAGGGACATCGGGCCGATGAGGTCGGTGTCGCGGTCGAAGACGTAGCGGAGCTCCACTGACTCACTGAGTGGGTCGATCCGCAGCTCTCCGGCTGGCGTGACCTCAGGGGTGAGCTGGCGGGTCGCCATGTCAAGGTTTAACGAACGGTAGTCCCCAGCAGGGGGCCAGAAGGCCTGCTCAACCCACCGCGCGCGATTCTTGCGGGGATCGTCCCGTACCTCGAGCCGTACACTCGGCCACCGCTCGAGCCCGCGGTCCTCCCCCTTTAGGAAGGTGTCAAAAAACGCGAGCTGTCTGGCCCGGCTTTCCGGGGCGTAAAACTGACGCCATTTCTTCTGGCCGTGCACCTCAAGCCACTTTTGTTCGGAACCTATTGCGGAGTACGCCGCGAGCGTGCCACGAGTGTGGAGGCCGTGGTCGCTCCAGGACGCGACCACATATGCCGGGATGCCGATCTCATGCAGTTGCCCGTATTTATCGGCGTAGTAGGGATCGTCGAGTGGGCGGGCTATTACGTTCGCCTCAGGATCTTCCGTGCCGTTCAGCGAGTACGATACATTCTGGGAGACCCGGGGCCGGAAGCCGGTCTCGGGAATGCCGCCGTGGTAGGCGAACTCCCGATACCAGTCCGAGAAGCACTCCCACGGGTTGATGGCCTTCAGCGACGGTGGACGAGCAGCTGCCGCCTGGTACTGACTTCCCGCCAGGTAGGACACGCCCAGCATGCCGACGTTACCTGAGCACCAGTGCTGGCTGCCGATCCACTCGATAGTGTCATAGAGATCCTCGCGTTCCTGGGGGCCGTTGTGCGGGAAGATTCCCTCCGAATGCCACAGTCCGCGGGGGTCGACGAGCACGACGGCGTAGCCGTTCGCGCACCAAAACACGGGATCGGGCGCCTCGAAGCCGGTCAGAGGCGAGATCCACTCCGGGTCAACGTCTGCCCCCGGGAACATGCGGTCCGTGACCCAGTGTTTGCCGTAGGGTCCCCATGCAAGCAAAACAGGGTAAGCCTCCTCGGACTCCGGGAGGTAGGCGTCAGCATAGATGGTCGTGTTGTCACGGAGGACGATGGCGAGGTCCTTCTCGAGCCGCAGGCCATGTGTCGTGATACTCTCCCGCCGCAGAGGCGGCGGCGCCGGTTTGCCGACGACCTCGCTCGGATGAACGCCAGGCCGGGTGATTGTCGTTCGTGATGTCTTCATGGTTCCCTCGCTGATCGTCATCGGTCAGAACCGCACATTCGGGCGGGGCAGGCCCAGATGGTCGCGCAGAGTAGTACCTGTGTACTCGCTACGGAAGATGCCGCGGTCCTGTAGCTCGGGCACGAGCTTGCTGCAGATACGTTCGAACCCGTCAGGGTTATAGGGGGCATTGAGGTTGAAACCGTCACACGCCCCTGAGTCGAACCACTGCTGCATTCGATCTGCCACCGTGGATGGGGTTCCAACGATCCACTGGTGGCCGGTGGATCGTGCGCGGTCAAGAACCAGCTCGCGAAGGGTAAGGCCGCCGTCCACGGCCTTACTCCGGAAGATGTTCTGCCTGCTGCTCAGCCGCTCCGGCGCTGGGAAGCGGTCTTCCGGGATACGATCATCGAGGTCGATGTCATCGATATCGATACCGAGCTGGGCTGCGATCTCCAGGCGCTCTTGACCGTAGTCCAGCAGTTCCCCGAGCGCGTGCGCAATCTCATTCGCCTCGGCTGCAGTGTCGGCGACCACCGGAACGATGCCCGGCAGGATCTTGACGTGGCCGGCGTTGCGGCCGGCTTCCGAGATAAGCCCTCGACACTCCTCGGCGAACTCCACAGCAGCGGGAAGCAGAGACTGGGCGGTGTAGATTGCATCAGCTACAGCGCTTCCGAGTGCTTTGCCTGGCCCTGACGAACCGGCCTGCACGATCACCGGGCGCCCTTGAGGTGAACGTGGCCCCGGGATTGGACCCTCGACGTTGAAGAATTCTCCCTCGAAATTGAGCCGGCGCAGCTTTCCGGGATTGAGCCATTGAGCGGCGGCACGGTCGGCGAGCACTGCGTCGTCCGACCAACTGTCCCAAAGCGCGAGCACGACCTCCACGAACTCTTGCGCACGGCGGTAACGCTCGATCGGGTCGGGCACTTGTTTGATTCCGAAGTTGGCGAACCCGTCAGTTGAGGTTACGACATTCCACCCTGCCCGGCCTCCCGAAAGGTGGTCCAGTGCGGCCAGTTGACGAGCCGCGTTGTAGGGCTCGGTGAAACTGGTCGAGAGCGTACCGATGAGGCCGATTTTCGTCGTGCGGGCCGCGATGGCAGAGAGCACGGTCATCGGCTCGTAGAAGCCGTTCATCATCGTGTCTCCGCGCATGGCTCCGTTTGCGTGGGAGATGTCGCCGAAGAACACCGCGTCCAGTTTGGCCTTCTCGGCCATCTGCGCAAGTGATACTACGAATTCGAGGCCCGGGACCTCTTCGGCGCGGCTACCGGGAAGCCGCCAGCTGTTGCGGTGGTAGCCCAAGGGCAGCAGGAAGGTCGTGAGGGTCATCTGGCGGGTCATGCGATGCCTTTCGGGTACTTGGGGTCAAGGGAGAATTGCGGCTTTCACTGGTAGTCAGCCACACAATCCCGATCGCGTTCTGCCAGGGCAGCCCACATAGTCATAGTGAAATGCGGAAATCCGCCCTAGAGATCCGTGGCAAACATTCCGGGCGGGGATATCGGCCTATGCCGTTCGGTGACGACTTTGACATGCGCTCCATCCATTTTGGCAACTTCACTGCGGCGCCTTCCTGGCCCGGCTCGATCGTCTTCGGCGGCTCCACTTTGTGCTGGAGATCACGCTAACACCGCTTCGCAAAGTAGTCAATGAATGAACTACTTTGAGCGAAAAGTCCGCCCAAGGCCTTGCTTTTACAGAGCAATAAACCCAAGATGGTAGCAAATAGCTGAACTAGTTCCACAGATCGAGCGCTTCTAATCTGGGAGCAGACCTCCTCATCGAGGCAGAGAGAGTGCAAATGAGCGAAACAGTCGAATCTCCGGACTTTGCGACGGCTAACCAGGCCGGGGACCGCTTTGGCACGTTCCTTGATCGTGCTCGGAGCCGCGCCCGTGACGAATTCGCCGACGCAAGATTGGAGGACGCCGCCGCAATCGGTTTGCTGCTTCGCCGTGTCAATCGCCTCATGTTGAACGACGCGGAGGATGAGGTACTGCGGCCAGCAGCTCTCTCCTGGACCGAGTTCAGGGTCTGCTTCTCGCTATGGATCGCGGGTCCGCAGCAGCCGCACGAAGTTGCCACCTCTACGGCTATGAGCCGGGCCTCAGTCTCCTCCACGATGAAGACGCTTAAGAAGAAAGAGCTGGTCACGACGCGCGATTCCACGACCGACCTGCGATCGATCGTTATGACCCTGACCCCAACCGGTAGCGAGTTGGTAAGCCACGCGCACGCCAGGCATCTCGCTCTCATCGACGAGTGGCTCAAGCCTCTCTCCGCACCCGAGCGGATGGTTTTGCAAGGACTCCTCGGCCAGATCATGCTCGGGCCGCGCGCCCGGCCCTATGCCGACGGACATGCCGTGAACAGCTGACCGCGACGAAACTCCTCAAATACACGAAAGGCCATTCATGCCAGTGAACCTCCCGCAGCTTCCTCCCATCGATGACGTCGCATTTCGCAACGTCATCGGCCACTTCGCCTCCGGCGTAACCATCATCACCACCACAGAAGGTGACCAGCTGTTCGGTACTACAGTCTCGGCCTTCAGTTCACTTTCAGTTGACCCGCCGATGATACTCGTCTGCTTGAACCAATCGAGCAGCACGCACGATGCACTCCTGAGCACCGGGAAATTCGCTGCGAATGTGCTCTCGTCCGCCCAAGGCGAGTTGGCAGTACGATTTGCCCGTCCGCTTGATAATCGTTTTGAGGGGCTCCGGCTTGAGACCGGGGCTGCAGGCCAGCCACTGCTCCCTGGTCGGCTCGCAGGTATGGAATGTGCCGTGGAAGAGACGCACGTCGGGGGTACCCATACCGTCTTCTTCGGGCGGGTGCTTAGCGCGGAAGCCCACCTCGGTGAGCCACTCGCCTATTACCGCGGACAGTTCGGGGAGTTCCATGAGACACGCGAACGCCATGCATTCCTGGCTGCTCGCCGGTGGATCCTGCAGCGGGCGGTGACAGTGGGCCGTGAGGTCGACCTCGAACACATGGCATCAGACTTTGGCATCACGACGACTACCGTCTACAATACGCTGATGCGGCTGACCGCAGCAGGGCTGGTGGACAAAAACGAGGCTGATGGTTCCTTCACCGTCACACCGCTAACGGCAGATGCAGTCGATGGCGTGTATCGCACCCGTTACGCGCTTGAGAGCGGCGTGATCGATAAATACCTTAGCGACGCAACTGATGACGAGATCGCCTCGCTCGTACTGGACGCCCAGAAGCTTGCCGCGATGCCGCTGGAAACCAGCGGTGACCTGGAGGCTTTCCTCGAGCGGAACCTTGACTTCCACGCAGCGGTCGTCGGGCTGGCGCACTCACGCGACCTGGTTGACCGCTTCCGGGAGTGCAGCCTCGCTGCGGCTTGGCTGGGAACCTACGACGACAAACTTTGGCAGGAGCGCCGCGGCCACAATCTGCTGGCATCCTATGTGCGCGCCCTAAGCGAACGCGACGTGGACGCTGCAAAGGGGCTTTTACGTGAGCAGAACGGCCTCGTCCGCGGCGCCGCCCGCAGCGCTGTACACGCTTGGGGCGGAGTGTTCTAAATGGCTACTGCCCTTCCCGTCCCAACGCACTTATAAGGAAAACCGCCAATGGAACCGGACCTCAGCATGCAAAGCAAGCACGGTCCCGAAGATAGCCACGAGCTTTTAGGACGAATTGTGAAGGTCATGGAAACGGGCACCATCGTCCGGGTGGGACGCGTTGAATGCGTGAGCCCAAACGGAGACTTGATCTGGATTGAGGCTTCAGGTTGTGAACCCAGGGCCCTCTACGGCCTGGCGCTTGGCCACAGCGTTGTTCCCGTGGAGTAACAACGTGAGCACGGATGGCGTCACCGCCGGTAGCAGAGCGGGGTGCTATGCAGATGCTTCTCCTCGACAGCGTGATCGTCGTGTGACATCGGAAGCAATTGATTCACAAGGAGAGCATGGATGTCCTGTAGAAGACCTTCAACCCGGCGAGTATATCCAAGCCTGGCACAACGGGAAGATCTATCACTCCGGAAGCGTCGTTAGGACATTTCCTTCGTTGGGGCTGGTCAACCTTTTGAGCCCGGACGAGACCAGAGTGCGTCTCATCGATGCGGAGGTATTTCTCATCATCAAGACCCAGGGACAAGTACTCGTGGAGCTCTGATGGTTTCGCCGACGAACCTTAGAGAGAACCAACGGCAGTCCAAAATTGAAATTTCCAATGAAGGGCCGCCCGGGAAGGCATCGTCGACGCGTATGGCACTGGCCGTGGAATGGCGCCTCGTCCATGTAGGGAACCCACGCCACGCCGCTCTGCTCACTCAGGGCACCGTCAGCGGCCCGCGTCACCTGTTCGGCGGAAACGCCGCGCAACCTGCTCGCGAACACCACCTGCGCCTGGTCGTTAAGGTAGCGGCCCAGCGCGTCGGGCCTGATGCCGGAAGCCCACAGCAGCTGCGGCGTGCGCAGCGCGTCACCTCCCACCACAACATAGCGGGGGCCACGTGATGGGTTCCGCCGTTGCGGCGGTCCTGGACTTCGACGCCGGAAGCAATACCGTCCTCCACGAGGACACGGGTCACCAGCGACTCGTCAAAGAGTTCAAACTGCGGGTTTTCCCGGCTGACGTCCCCCATCACGACGTCGGAACCTGACCAGACGAGGCCGCCATCCTCCCGCCGGTGCACAGCAAGCGGCATGGGCTGGACGCGGTAGGCAGGCTTTCGGCCCTGCTCCACTACCGTGGCAAGGCGTTCACGGACCAGGTCTGAAAAGGGGGCACCATCGAAAGCGGATGTAGTGACGCCCAAAAGGCGGTCCGCCTCGTCAAGGAGCTCGTCCAGGTCCGGCAGGAACGGCATGCGCTCCTTGCCGCCCGAGCGGGGGCAGGCGGCGGTCCAGTGGGCGGCCATGCCTCCCACGTTGCTGGACATCGCCGCGACGGGCAGGCCGTCCTCGCCCGGGAAGGCGTAACCGGTCGGCAGAAGGTACGTGCTAGGGCGCGCACGGCGTTCGCCGCTCTTGACGGCGCCCGGCGAGTTCACCGTTGCGGTACCGGCACCGGGGCTTTCCGACGCCCGTTGGGCCAGGCTGCGGCGTTCCGGGTCCTCGATGTTCTTGACATGCGCCCCGGGCGGATTGCTGACCGTCGGGCCCACTTCGAACATGGCAATAGTGGCGCCGGGAGCTTCCTCGCTGAGGATCCGCGCATAGGCCGATGCTGTAGGCCCGCTGCCAACGATGGCTACGTCGACCGCGGCTGGATACCTGTTGCTGCTCACCGCCCCGCCACCAGTTCCGGGATGTGGCGGGTGGATTTTGCATGGCTGCGGTGGGAAGGTCCGGTACCACTGCTGATAACGGCAAGGTCCTGGCGGCGGGGAAAAGATCTATTCATTCCTGCTCTTTTCGGGGTCAAGGGTGATAGGCAGAGGAAATCCAAAGGGTTGGTTAGTCTCCGTGGTGGGAGGGCTTAGAACCGCTCATGTCAGGCGTCCAGCTCTTTCGCGATTTGATTGAGCACGTGGGGTGGCACCGAAAACAGCGCGATCTGCAAGGGCGTACTTAAGGTCCAGTCGGTGCGCCGACGCACCATTTCGGCGAGGTGGCCGTCGTGGCTGGCGAGTACCTTCATGACAGTTGCGAACGCGTCCGGGTTGTCTACGACCTCGGATACGGGGGACCACATATGTACAGAGGCGGCGGCCGTCCGTGGGGGCTCGGTTGTGGTCCATTCGTGGACGCCGGGCCCGACCTCTAGCTCGATGCCCGGGAGGCGCACCGCGGCTGTCGCGTGGGCGGGCACTCTGAGCTTCCAGTGGATTACGCCCTGTTCACGCCGCCAGCCTCCTTGTGTGCGTCCTGCGGGTGTGTCCACGGTTGCTGTTGCATGGTCGAGGCCAGGAAGAACGGTCGGGGCGAAATGGATTTGCGAGTAGCCCGGGGCTGCGGGGGCGATTCCTGCGAGACGTCGATACAGCCAGTCGGCTACTGCGCCCAGCGCGTAGTGGTTGAATGAGGTCATCTCGCCGGGGTTGATTGACCCGTCGGGGAGCATGGAGTCCCAGCGTTCCCATACGGTTGTCGCGCCCATGGAGACGGGGTAGAGCCAGGAAGGGCAGCGGGTCTGGAGCAGGAGTGCTGCTGCATGGCTGTCGTACCCGAAGTCTGTGAGCGCGTCGAGCACCAACGGGGTTCCGATGAACCCGGTTGAGATGTGGTAGGCATCCCTTTTGGTGACGTGTGCGAGACGCATTGCGAGAGCTTCGCGAGTCTGCAGGTCCTGGATGAGGCTGAACTGCAGGGCGAGGGCGTAGGCGGTGGGGGCGTCTGAAACCAGTCGGCCGTCACTGGTGAGGTAGGCGGCTGCGAATGCTGCCCGCACGTCCTCGGCAGAGGCACGGGCCCAGGCGGCGGACTCGTCCTCGCCCAGGTGCACCGCTGCCTTAGAAAACAGGTCAAGGGACCGGTACAGGTATGCGGTGGCCACCAGTCCGGGCTGGGTTTTGGCGGCTCCGGCCATGTCAGCGGGTGCGTCGGGGTCGAGCCAGTCACCAAACTGGAGGGTCGTTTCCCAGAGCCCCGGGCCGCCCGCCGCTGCCAGCTCGGATGAGACCCACGCCTGCATACTGTCCAGGGACTTGCTGAGCAGGTCATTGTCGGCGAACCGTTCGGCCAGCACGGTCGGGATTACGGTTGCGGCATCGCCCCATGCCGCCGCGGCCCAAGCGAAACCAAAAACGTTGGGAACAATGTTTGGCACGACGCCGCCAGCCCTATCCTGTTCGGCGCGGAGGTCGACGAGCCAGTTGGCGAGGAAGCCGTTGCAGTTGAAGAGTGTCGCAGCGGTCGGGGCGAATATTTGCGCGTCTCCAGTCCATCCGAGTCGTTCGTCGCGCTGGGGGCAATCCGTGGGCAGGCTGAGGAAGTTCCCCCGCATGCTCCAGACAATGTTTTCGTGAAGCTGGTTCAGGAGCGGATTGGAGGTTTCCAGCCAACCGGTGCGGCGAAGGTCGCTTTGGAGCACAATGGCGCGCACCCGCTCAGGGTCCACTTCTCCTGGGTGCCCCGATATCTCTGCGTATCTGAAGCCATGGAAAGTACCAACGGGTTCGAGCACCTCGGTTCCGGTTCCGGAGAGAATAAACGTGTCCGTCGCCGCCGCCCGGCGCAACGGCCGGGTTGCAAGTTCCCCGTCTTCCAGGACTTCGGCGTGACGGATTTCGATCCTTGTGCCGGCGGCACCTTGGACCTCGATGCGAAGTCGTCCAACGAGGTTCTGGCCAAAATCTAGGATGGTACCAGCGGCGGAGGATGACACCTTTACGGGCGCCAAGGTGTTTACCCGCCGGACGGGCTCATTCATGCGGGAGACGGGAACTGGCTGGTCGGGTGCGACGGCGGCAGCCTCCCAGTCACCCTCTTGTGGGTCCCACCAGCGGAGGCTTCGGCGGTGGTCGATGGTGTCGCCTTCGTATATGCCGGAGGCGACCACTTCGCCATCCGCAGTCGTCTCCCAGTCAACACCTGAGGCAATGATTTCTTCTGACCCGTCGTCGAACAGCAGGTGCAGCTGTGCCGCGGCGTAGGGTTGCTCTCCGTAGACCCGACGGGCCTCGTCGGCAAAGCCGTAAACCTCTGTGTACCAGCCGCCTGTGACTTCGAGCCCGATCGTGCACCATCCAGGCTGCAGCAGGGCAGTTACGTCTGTTGTCTCGTGGAGCACCCTGTCTGCATAGCTCGTCCAACCCGGTGCCAGAACAGAGTCGTCAACGTCGACTCCATCAATCCGGGCTTTTACCGCACCGAGGGCGGACCAGTACAAGGTGGCCCGTGCTGGCTTACGATCAAGCAGGAACCGGTGGCGGATAATAAAGGGTTGGGCCTCTTGACGTGGTGCGGCCAGTCCGCTGAAACGGGCCTGCCACTCCCCCTGCGCGAGTGTACCCAGCTGAATATCCAGCGGGTCGCTCCAATCGGTCCAGATCCCATCTGCGCCTTGGAGCCGAACCTGCACCTGGTATGTTTCGCGGGCTACGAGGTCCTCAAAGGGCCAGCCGACGAACACGTTCAGGGAACCGTTGATCTGCTCGGTCCGGCCGTCATTGAGACGCAGTTCGGCTGCGGCCTGGCACCAACCCGGCGGCGCCTCGGTGAAGACCCAGCTCAGGCGCGGCCTCGATGTTGCCACCCACGAACTGTCCCGCCGGTATTCTGCGCTTAGCTGCAGTCCGCTCCCGGTCATTGTGCTCCTGCTTTGTTCAGCTTTGGGTTACGGCTGGAAAGCGAGAGCCCCCACCCTGCCGGGAACAACGGGTCCGCCGTGTCATTTGCCACGTCCGGGTTGCTGGCTTCGATCGCTGCCATGCTCCTGGGCAACTCGAACGGCAGTCGGCCCTCAGCGGCACGCTCACCTGTCAAGACTTCGAGGAGAATGTCATCTGCAATGCCAAATTCCACCAGGAGCGCATCGACAGCATCCACCAGTGGTGTCAGGATCGCCGGCCGGTTCAATGTCACAACGAGGATTGTGGGAAGACGCCGTCCCAAAGCGGCGATTCGCTCAACTTCCTCCTCCGGGAAGTCGAGCGAGCCCTGCTGCATCCCGGCCTCGAGAAAGTAGCGGTCACGATGTTCGTACGGGGCGGATACCCGAACAATGGCCACTTCAGCCGTGTCCGCGTCCACGGCGGACCACCCTTCAGGAAGGGCCTCCTCGGACAGGTTGACGAGATGCACCTTGCGGGGCCTGGCAAGGGGCAGGACGGGAAGGTCGTCACTTCCGTTTGTCAACACGGTCACTGCCCGGGCTTGGGCTTGTTTTCCCAAGAACGCGTCTTGTGGAAGCGGGAGCAGCGCCGCTGAGGACCTGGTGTCCGTTTCGTTGTCGATGAGGCCAAGGTCGAGCATCAATTTCACCAACCGCGTCGCGGAGACTTTCACCCGTTCGGGGCTCACGAGCCCTTCCGCTACAGCGCGGAGGATAAGCGGAGCGTCCAGCTCACCCCCGAGCTGGTCGACACCGGCATTGAATAGTCGTCCGACACGTTCGAGCGGTGAGAGATGCTCTACACCCCATGCACAGGCAGGAAAGGGTTTGCCGCCAATTTCGATGTCGGTCACCAATCCGAAGTCACTTAGAACAACACCGTCGTAGCCAAGCTTCTCCCGCAAGAGGTTTGTGATGATCTGGCGATTGAACGCGAATCCGACAGGCTCGATGTCCTCGCCGTCCACCGTAAGGTCAACGGGCATCCCGTAGTACGGCATTATCGCTGCTGCTCCCGCTTCGATGGCGGCGCGGAAAGGCGCGAGGTGTTCGCCGAAAGCGCCCCCGGGATACACCTGCTCGCGGCCATACGGGAAGTGCGGGTCCTCGCCGCCGAGTTGAGGTCCTCCCCCGGGAAAGTGCTTCACGGTGGCGGCGATGCCTTCCGGCCCGAGGGCCGGACCCTGCAGCCCTTCAAGGAAGGCCAGGAGCAGTTCGGTGGTACGGGCAGGATCCGCCCCGAAGCTTTGTGCCTGCCTTGCCCAGCGCGGCTCCGTTGTGAGGTCGACCTGTGGGTGCAACGCCATTCTGATACCCATCGCGAGGTAATCCTTGCGCAGGATGTTGCCGTAGGTGCGGACCAGTTCCGTGTCACCTATGGCGCCCAAGCCCAGGTTTTCAGGCCATTGTGAGACGCCTGCGGCACGGTGCGCGGCCCCGTCGTTCTGCATGAACGAATGGCGGGGATCTGTCGAGAACACCAAGGGAAGCCGCGATCCGCTTCCCCGTGCAATGTCCTGCAACCGGTTGAGGACTCGGGATGTGGCAGCAGGGTCGGGAATACTGCCGAGGCAAAAGAACCTGATGCCGTGGTCTTCAATGAGCTGGCGGAGCGTCGGCCCACCAAAGCCTGAAGAGGCGTCGGGGTCCCCGTCGTTGTCAATGATGATGATGGGATGCAGGAGCAAACCCACCTGCTGCTCGCGTGTCATGGCGTCTGCCAGGGCACGAGCTGCGGCGGTATTTGAGTGAGTCACGGGGTTAAACCATTTCTCCGGCTGCTTGCCGGGTGTTCAGAGTTTGAAAGTACGCGGTGCGGCGGGCCGATTGGAGCGCCGGGTCGGCTACAGGTGCCGCGAGTAGGAGTTGCTGCGTATAGGGATGCCTCGAGTTGGAGGTGACTTCGTCGGCTGTCCCGCTCTCGAGGATCTTTCCGCCGCGCATGACTGCAACGCGGTGGCTCATTACCCGCACAACCGATAAGTCGTGGGAAATGAACAGGTAGGAAACGCCGGTGCGCTCCTGAACCTCAAGGAAGAGTTGAAGGACGAGCGACTGCGTGGTCAGGTCCAGGGCTGAGACAGGTTCGTCACAGACGATGAGGCGTGGTTCCAGAACGAGGGCACGTGCAATGGCAATTCGTTGCCGCTGCCCGCCGGAAAACTCGCGTGGAAGCCGCTGGATGGCGTTGAACGGAAGGCGGACAAGGTCCAGGGCTTCCGCTATCCGCGCATTTGCATCTCCCCGGCTGACATTACGCACCCGCAACGGCTCGGCAAGAGTCTCACCGACTGTCAACGATGGGCTGAGCGAGGAGTAAGGGTCTTGAAAGACGACTTGAATCCCTGATGCAAGCTTTCGGCGTTCTTGGGTGCTGGCTTGGGCGAGGTCATGCCCGTCGAAGAGGATCTTTCCTCCGCTTACGGGTGCAAGTCCGAGGACGGCCCGGCCCAGGGTCGACTTTCCGGAACCGGATTCACCGACCAAGCCGACCGTTTCGCCTTCACGGACGTCAAGTGATACCTGATGCAGGGCCTGGAAGGGGGGCTTTCGCCAACCACGCCGGGGATATGTGACCGAGACGTCCTGAATATCCAGCAAACTCACTGTCGGGCCTCCGTTTTCGATGTCCAGATCTGTCGGGTGGGGGCGTGATCAAGAACCGCCTCGAACAGTCCCTGCGTATAGGGATGCTTCGGGCTGGCGAACACGTCGGCAACGGTTCCGGACTCGACAACGGTTCCGGCGCGCATGACCGAGACCCGGTCGGCGAGATCCGCGACCACACCGAAGTTATGGGTGACCAGCAAGACAGCAACCTGCAAATCAGCTTGAAGTTCACGCAAGACCTCGAGCACCTCCGCCTGGACGGTAACGTCAAGTGCTGTCGTGGGTTCATCGGCAATGATTAGTGAAGGGTTACAGGAAATCGCTCCGGCGATCAGAATTCTTTGCGCCATTCCGCCTGAAATCTGGTGCGGGTAGGATTTCATCGTCCGTTCCGGGTCGACAATACCTACCCGGTCCAGCAGTTCCAGAGCCCGCCGTCGCGCCTGGTCTTTCGACATTTTTCCAACGACCCGCATGGGTTCCATGAGCTGAAAGCCGATGGTGTAGGACGGGTCAAGGTTTGAGAGAGGCTCCTGGGGGATGTAGGCGATGCGCCGACCCCGCAATTGAGCGAGCTCCTGGGCACCTTTTGATGTAAGTTCTTCCCCGTCGAGTTGGATGGATCCGGAAACAACCCGGCCGCCCTCGGGCAGGAGACCCAGCGTGGCCCATGCCGTCTGTGTCTTGCCTGACCCGGACTCGCCAATAAGGGCGTGGACTTCGCCAGGAGCAATGGTGAGTGAAACTCCATCAACGACCGTGGTCCATTGGTTTTCCGAGGGATACGCCACAGCAAGGTCTGTAATTTTTAGCAGGGGCGGCTCAGAGCCGGGGTTTCCATGGACGACCGGTGGGGCCGGGCGCGGTTGGAGCGGGACCCAGGGGGCGCGGGCTCTGGATGCCCGGTCACCGGTGAGCTCTAGTTCGTCCCGCAGCGCTGTACCGAGCAGGGTCAGTGCGATGCAGGTAATTCCGATTGCAAGGCTGGGCCAGAGCATGAGCCAGGGAGCGCGGAAAATATTGTAGAAACCCTCACCCAGCATTCCTCCCCAAGTGGGCAGGGACGGGTCGCCGAGGCCAAGGAAATCCAGGATTGCCTGGATGCCAACACCGACGGCGAAGATGCCGGCCACCAGAAGCACAGCGGGGGCGCGAACAGCCGTGAGCACGTGACGGCCGATGATCCGGGCATCGCTGAGACCTGCCACTTTCGCTGCATCAATGTAGAGTTCCTCCCGCACCGCTCGGACCGAGCCGGAAACAACACGGTAAAACGAGGGTGAAATGAGCACCCCGAGAATTGCCATCACCAGCCACATGGATGGGCCGACCACAGCGCGGACTGCAAGCAAGACAACAAGCGCCGGCAGAGCCATCAGGAGTCCGGAAACCCAAGCGGCTGCGGTATCAAACCAACCTCCGTAGTAACCAGCAATCAGGCCCGCCGGGACGCCTACGAGCGCAGCGATGGCCACGGTCAACAGCGCCCCACCCAGGCTGACGGAACTGGCAACTACGAGTCGTGAGAACACGTCACGACCAGCACTGTCGCTCCCGAGGACGTGCCCGTCACCCGGACCAGCGAGGACGTTGGATAATTTCGCCTCGTTGGGATCGAACGGAATCATTAACGGACCCGCAACAGCGACAAGCGCCAGCAACACCAGATACACGATGGCGATCATGCCGATGGGGTTGCGCATGAGTCGGCGGAAGAGTCCGCGCCGTACTTGCGCAGGGCCCTGAGGTACGGGACTAGCCAAAACTTCGCTCATGAGAGTCGCACCTTGGGGTTAAGCCAGCCCTGCAGGAGGTCGATGGCGAGATTGACGAGAACAACGAGCACGGCGGTGACAATGACGACGCCCATGACGACGGGAAGGTCCCCCTGTGTGGTGGCTTTTACCGCTGTCTGTCCGATTCCGGGGAGCGAGAAGACCTGTTCGATGATCACGGCACCGCCGAAGACGACCACGAACTGCAAGCCAAGGACCCCCAGAGCGGGCCCGGCAGCGTTGCGCAGTACATGGCCGTATACCACCCGGTGTGTGGGAATGCCGCGGGAGCGAAGGGTGCGCACGTAATCCATTCTGAGTACGTCAATCATCGAGCCGCGTACCTGCTGGGCCACTCCGGCTGTCGCCCCGATCGAAAGGGCGATTATCGGTAGCGTGACTGTCGACAACCAGCCTGTGATGGACTCCGAAGCAGAGATGTAGCCAGTGGCAGGCAACCAGCGAAGGATAAGACCGAAAACCGTGGCCAGGGCAAGGGCGAAGAGAAAACCGGGCACGGCAGCAGCGATGACCGCCGCGATCTGAATGGTGCGGTCCAACCAGCCCCGCTGCCCGGCAGCGAGGGCGCCTAGTAGGACCGCCAGAATGCCGGACACCAGCGTTGCGCCGATGGTGATCGAAAGCGTAACCGGCACGCGCACTGCGAGCGTCTGCAAAACCGGTTCGCCGGTGAACCACGACCGGCCTAGGTCGCCGACGATAACCTGCCCCAGCCAATCGCCGAATTGTACGATCAGCGGTTTGTCGATGCCGAGCTCGGCGGCCTTGCGAGCTAGGGTCTCAGCGGACGCCGACTGGCCAACGATGTTACGTGCCGTGTCGGTCGCGCCCAGGTAAAGCAGAAAGAAAGCTAGTGCGCAGAGGGTCGCGACAGTGACGATGCCGGCTCCGAGCCGACGAAAGATGAAAGCAATCATGGGGGTCCCGTCCGGGTCGGGGCGGGCGTAACATCACACCCGCCCCGGCGATCATTTTTTGGGCTCGATGTTCCAGAGGTAAGGCGCGATGTTGTCATCCTGCATGACGACCTTCGTGTCCGCGTCGCTGAAGAATGCGCTCTGGAGACGGTAACTGGGCGCGAACCAAGCCTGGTCCACGATCCACTCGTTTACCTGCTTGGCGGCAGACGCAGCATCCTCGCCCTTCGCCGTCTGCAGTTTCGCGGCCAGTGCCGACAATTCGTCGTTCGCGACGTGGAATGGGTTCCATGTCGCGGATGGCAGTACGGCGAACTGCAGCGTTTGCCATGCAGTCGGGTCAGACTGCAGCTGGAACGGGAACGCCGACCAAGTGCCGCCCAGCATCTTCGGGAAAAGGTCGTCTCCGGTTTGCTCCCATTGGACCTTGATCTCGACCGCTCCGAGCTGTTCGGCGTAGACAGCAAATTCGGACTCGGGCACGAAATTGTTCCGCGGCATGGCCAGAGTAAAGCCCTCCGGGTAGCCTGCCTCAGCGAGAAGCTTCTTAGCCTTGTCCGGGTCGTACGGATAGCGTTCGTCGAGGTCGGCAATGTAGGCGTCGCTGCTGGAGGAAAAGATTTGGGTTGTTGGCGTGGCATATCCAGCAGCGAGAGCTTGTACAAGTCCATCGCGGTCAAGAGCGTGGTTGATGGCCCGGCGAACGCGGACGTCCCCAAGGGCCGGGTTAGCTTTTCCTTCTCGGTCGACCAGCAAGAACCCGGCCCAGTTCAACTCAGTAAGGTTTGCTTCGTAGCCGGAAGCCTTGGCGTCAGGGATCTGGGTAGGTGTGTTTGATGCGCTCACGTCCAGCTGGCCACTCTTGAGCGCATTAACAAGCGCCGTCGAATCGGCATAGACGTTCACAACGATCTCGTCGTAATGGACGGACGCCGAATCCCAATAATCGGCCTTCTTGTCAAAGACGTACTTCGAACCCACCACGGACTCTTCCTTATTGAGTTCGTAAGGGCCCGAGCCGACCGGGGTGGTCTTGGCCTCAGGAGAGTTCCACATCGACGGGCTTCCGATGATTCCAGCATTCTGCGACAGATAGACGAGGAATGCCGGGTCGGGCTCCGACAGTGTCAGGACCAGAGTATGTTCATCTGCTGCCTCGGCGGTCTTCAAAGCGCGCAGGAATGAAGCGTTGTCGCTGGTACCGTCGCGGAAACGGGTAAGGTTCCCGGCGGCGACGTCTGCCGTTAGCGCCTGGCCATCACTAAACTTCACGTCGTCACGCAGTTTCAGGGTGAGTTTGGTCAGCGTCTCGTCCCAGTCCCACGTTGCAGCCAAACCGGGCTGTATGTTGCCGTCCGGATCCGCTCGAAGAAGCGTGTCATAGACCGGCTGGAGATAAGCAACGTCACCTGCCCAACGCGCTTCCCAAGGGGCAAATGAGTTGAGAGCGGCTGCCGAGCCGTAACGAAGGGTTGTCTGCCCCTGCGCGGTTCCTCCCCCGCCAGCTCCGGTGCAGGCAGAGAGGGCAAGAGCACATGAAAGCCCCACCCCTACAGCCCAATGCTTGCTTGTGTTGTGCTTCATTGCACGTCCTTTCGACGTTGAACGGTATCGGTGTGACGGTCGATACATGCACGGTAGCCACGGTAGCACGAAAAACGGACGATCTTCCGGTTTTCATAAAAGAATTGATATCGTCAGAGGATGAGTACCAATACGGCCCGGCGCGGGGAGTATGCAAAGACGGCCCGACGCCGGCAGCAGATTGTGGACGCCGCGTCCGTTGTCTTCGCCAAGGTAGGTTTTCTCAATGCCTCGTTGGGTGAAATCGCGTCCTTGGCGGGCATGAGCGTTGCCGGCTTAAACCATCACTTCCCGACCAAGACGTCTTTGTTGGAAGCCGTCTTTGAACAGCGTGATGCTGAAGCGGAGACGTTTTTCGAGGGGAACAGCGGGGTCGCTTTGCTGCAAGGCCTAATTGATGTCGCTGAACGAGATCAAGCCAACCCATCGGTAACCCGCTTTTTCGCGATGATGTCCGCAGAGTCGACGACAGAAGATCACCCAGCAAACGCATATTTCAAGCGTCGCTACGCAGCCATCCTCAGCCACGTGGAAGGGGCGTTCAGGGATGCCCAGGCCGAAGGGGAACTTCGTTCTGGAATCGAACCGATCGAAGCAGCGCGCGCATATGTTGCACTTTCAGACGGGCTGCAGGTCCAAGGCCTCTACCAACCCGGCGCCTTCTCACTGCCTCAGATTACGCGGAAGCTCCTTGAATCGTTCTTGGTTCATCCGCTCTCACCATGAATGTAGGCATCGCGGCAGTCAGCCATGGCGAATCGGAGGTCCCGAGCGTAAGCCCTGTCAGATGCGATGCCATCTTTCCCTCCCACCTTTCGAACGTTCCGACGGTGGAAGCCCCATGTGCAGGGCGCGGTACTTCACATGCGCTATCGTCTGAATCTATCCGAGGGGTGAGAACGCTTTTGGGAGTTGGAAGCACAGCCTAAGCTGACGTCAGGCCAGAAACCCGGCCTTGTCAGAATGAAGTCGATTCTTCTTTCTGACATTGGCTTGGAAAGGCCCTTAGAGCGAAACCTGACACTTCTGACAGGGCCCACGGCAGGGCAGTATTGACATCCGTCGGGCAGAGCCACTCCTCGGACCATGTCAGCTCGGCAAATATCCGAGGCGACCAATCGGTGAAACTTCAGGGCCGAGTTTGTCAGGTTAGCGGCGCGGCAGCACCGTCAGCGCCAGGCACCACCAGCATCTGCCGTCAAGCATTCAGGTGCCAGGGGTCAGTCCACTCCTGTTAGTGATGGTGCCCCGCTCCCCCGCAATTATTGAATGACCAGAAGCCCAGGGCAGCTTCGTTGTCTGTCACTCTGATCTTCATGGTCGTTGGACCCCTCCCCCGTGCAATCACGGCGCTACATGCCGCTCGTCATCCAAATTCCCTTCCGCGCTCCTACGCGACAAGAGCAACTCCCTTAAATCAGACGTAAGTGTGGACAATGTCCACACCCACTTTAGGAGGACAAAGCGTGCACATGCAGCTCTCTTAATGTTCTGAGAGAGCCCTTCAAAGAGAACTTCCCAACAAAGGCCACGACGTCATGTTGTGCCAACAACACTGAACCATGAATAGGTGTTGGCCACCCCCGACCAACCCGACAGGACGAAACGAGGAACCGCATAAACCGAGCCACAGCAGGCGGAGGGCCCACTAGCTAGGACCCTGAGCCCGTCACCCACACACCTGGTTAGGCCATCGCGGCGGCCAGGCCACAGCCCGCGAACCTTAGCGTCAGAGGGACGCCACCACAAGCTTTGTACACACGTTAAAGCAAAAACCCCTCTGACGAGGGGATCTACTGTGCCCGAGGTGGGACTCGAACTGCATTCCAGCCCTTGTAAACACTGGGAAGTCCCGGAAACATGCGGAATCCCACCCGATCCGATCGATGTATGGCCGAGTCCGAAGCCCCGGTGTGTTGACATTGTCAACACACCAAATCGCAAAGCTGACGCCAGTGAGAACCGCGTTCCCCATTCAGCTGATGCGGTTCTTCTTTGCCACGCATGGGATTTCAGGGCTGGAAGTGTTCACGTCTCTCCCGAGGACATGACGGACTAGCTTTGGGCCTGGGGCGCACATGGTTTCCAGGATCTTCACGGCCGGTTCAACCTCCTGCAGCCCTTCATAGACTGAAGGGCCCAAATCCGCTCGACCTCTTCTCATTCGACCGCATCCTTACCGGGGTCCTGGAACGTCATCGGTCTCCCCAGTCTTGTCGACGCTGCTCAGATACGGGCCAAGAGAGTCTATGTGCCTTAAGAATCATTGGAAGCAGCAGACCAAGCGGGTGGTAGCCGGCCCTGCGCTACCACCCACGTGGTGTTACTTGTCCCTGCAGTGCTTACACAGGGGGTAATTGTTCGTTCCCGGGCGCTTGTTGTGCGCCGGAATCTGCTTCCCACTCAAGCAGTCACTGTGCTTGTGGTGGACGTCCGGATCGCTTGGGTTGATGGAGTAGTACAGACTTACGAGCATGAGGCCTCCTGCTGTTAGACCCGCAACTTGCGGGCTGACATCAGACTAAAACTGACCTACGACATTCTCCGGTTCCCTTGGCGGAGGAGGCCCACTGCCCCGCAAGAGAGAGGTGGCTGACGGACTCTTGCTGACTCGTGCCAGGCATCCGCCGACCATTATTTTGCAGTCGCAGTTAACGGCTGAGGGCCCCGCAGCGCCTGGCCGCGGGGCCCTCAGTAATCCATAGCAGGGAACCTGCCCCTGTCTTCCTCTACAGTTTAGTCCTATGGCCGCAGCGCACCAAACACCAATCGAACTGGTCCTTCATCACAGGATTAGCCCGGAGCGCCTCGCACCCTACATCCGAGAAACACCAACCCTGCATGAAGCCATCCGGCTCTACAGGTGGAACATAGATCTCTCAGGCGCCGTCTACGAAGACCTGCACGTTTTCGAAGTCGTCCTACGCAACGCCATCGACGAGCAGCTCTGTAATTGGAACGCCACCCAGCCCGAACCTGAGAGCGGACAACTGCATTCTTCCGACTGGCTCCTCGATCCAAGTGCACTACTGCTCCGCAGCGCCGGCCGCGACATGCCCGACGTCGCGCACTCAAATCCACCACACGCAGGCCACAGGGCCAACGTGAACCCCTACACGAAGACATCCTTGCCGCAATGTCCCTCGGAACCTCGTCATCGGCTCCATCGACCCGCCGCTACTCTCGTGGTTCACAAGCACAGAGCGCATCAGCGCCGCCCTCACTGCGCGATCTTCCCCTGCATCACGCGCGCAGAAGGCGCGACCAGGTGAAACCGCCAATCCTTGAACGAATCGCAGCAGCTTTCGTGCCTGCAGCCGTTACCGTCCAGCGTGGAAAAGAGTCGCTCCCTGTGCGGCCACCGAAGGCCTGGACACAATTCTCACACAAGTGACTGGCCAATACTTGCATTGGGAGTAGATCCCTGATGCAGAATGTGCTCAGGCTTCGCTCCAAGCGAGGCACGAAGTCTCTGATTCACAACCTAAAGATGCCGGTACCTGAGTTTGTTCTTACTCTGATCCTGACCCCTCCGACGCCGTGCCACTGAACTCCAAAAAGTCAACAGCCAGAGAGAGGCGGTCGACCCCATGCATAGCGTCTGCTGCCCTTACCAGGGTCAGGTGTGAGAACGCTTGGGGATAGTTCCCGGCCATCCGCTTTTCGTCTGTTGCGTACTCTTCGCTCAGCAGGCCGAGCTCGTTGGCGAGCCCCACGAGTTTGTCCATCAAGGTCTTTGCTTCGGCTTGTCGACCCGTGCGCGCATACTGTTCAACAAGCCAGAATGAGCATGCGAGGAAAGGGTGTTCGCCCGGCGCCAGGCCGTCAACACCGCTCTCTGTTCGGTAGCGGAGCAATAAGCCGTCGTCGGTCAGGAGTTCCTGTTCCAGCCGAGCAACTGTACCGAGCATGTGCTTGTCATTATAAGGAAGAAAGCCGACCTGTGGCATAACCAGCAGTGCCGCGTCTGTTTGCGTTCCGCCATAGGTCTGGGTGAAGGAGTCGATGCTTCGGTTGAATCCCTCGCGCATGATCTCGTTACGCAGCCGGTCGCGGAGATGTTCCCATTTCTTGGCATCTCCAGATAGTCCGTGGTCCCGTACCGCCCGGATCCCGCAGTTGAACGCGGCCCACATCATCACCCGGGAGTGGGTGAAGTACTGTGCGTCGCCGCGCATCTCCCAGAGGCCGAAATCCTTGTCATCGATGTGTTTTTCGACGAATCCCAGGAGCGCCTTCTGAAGGGCCCAGGAGAAGTGGTCTTCTTTACCGCCGGCCATACGCAGTCTTTCCAATGCCACCATCACTTCGCCGACAACATCAGCCTGGAACTGCGACACTGCGGCATTTCCAATGCGGACAGGCTTAGAGTCGGCATAGCCGGGGAGATGGTGGAGTTCGCGTTCAGGGAGTTCCCGTTCTCCCCCTACCCCGTACATGATCTGCATCTGCTCGGGATCCCCGGCAAGTGCCCGGAGGAGCCAGTTGCGCCACTGAAGTGCCTCGGTTTCGTAGCCGTGTGTCAGCATCGATTCCAGTGTCAGAGCCGCGTCGCGGAGCCAGCAATACCGGTAGTCCCAGTTCCGCGTGCCGCCGAAATCCTCGGGGAGGGACGTGGTGGGCGCTGCGACGATGCCGCCCGTTTCAATATGTGTGAGGGCCCGCAGTACTAAAAGCGAACGTTTTACCGCGCCCCCATAGGCCCCGTCCTGCCGGCAGTGGCTTCCCCAGCGGCTCCAATAGTCCGTGGCTTCTTCGAGGGCGGCATCAACGTCAGTCGCTGCCGGCAAGGGGCGGTGCGAGGGGAACCACTTTAGTTCGAAATCAAGCTGCTCGCCCTTCGAAATGAGGAATTCACCTTCGTGCCCGTGCGCCTGGGCATGCGGAAGATGGGGTCCCCTCAGTGCGAGAGCATCCGGACCGGCCATGGCCAACAGGACTGGTGCCGCCGTTGGCCCGCTGTCGAGGACGCGACTCACCCAGGGTAAGACGGTTGCATATCCTGGCCGGATCCGAAGTTCCTGGTGTATATCCACACTGCCCTCCAACCCGGTAACCCGGCGGATAAGGGACGAGCCGTTATCCCCCAGCGGCATGAAGTCGGTGACAAGGACCTTTCCGCCGCTGGCCTTCCATGTGGTTTGGAGCACGAATGTTGATTCGATATAGACCCGATCGACAACATCAGCGCCTGATTCGCTGGGAGCCAACAACCAGTGCCCGTGGTCATCAGTGCCCAAGATCCGGCTGAACACCGAGGGTGAGTCAAAACGCGGGAAACAGAGCCAGTCCACGCTGCCATTCCGGGATATGAGGGGCCCCGTTTGGAGATCCGACAGCAATGCATAATCTTCAATGAATGCAGCCATATGCACACTTTTCCACATTTAGGTCACGACCGCCGTATGTAAATCTAGGTCGGTGCGGAACTACACGGCCCCACGGGCGGCGTCGCCATCGAAGCCTTCACTCCGGACGTTTTCCTTGCAAAAGCCTGCCCTTTCCTCTCACGCCGGAGCGGGCGGCCGAGCTGTCCGCACCGGTGTTCCCAAAGCCCTCCGTGCCCGTGACTACGGGACCAGCAGGGAGACGGTCTACCAGTACCTGCGCCACGCCAAACTGCCCTGAACCGCTCGCCTGCCCATTGCCGAGCCGGCCGTAGCTTGACGAAAGGTCCATCATCGGCGTGAATCCGGTGCGATCAAGGCGACGAATTGGCAGTCACGAAAATGCAAGAGCTTTCTTTCATTTATCTCATCCCCGATCCAAATCATGAGCCCGTCGTTAGTCCTCTGCTCAACCGTTCCAACGTGGTGCCGATTCCCCAACGTCCGCCATGACACGACATCGCCGAAGTCGAGGCCCGTCCAGATCAGCAACGGATGTTTTCCGGCGTCGTGGCGCCGCTGTTCTGCTCTTGGTTCTTGCGCTGCCGCGGAGTGGCTTCCGGGGTCGTAGAAGATGTCATGATTCATGCCTTTATTCTTTTCGCGTAACGGGAGGTCAAGCGATGCCACTCTCTACCTGGAATGGCATCGCTTCATCGCTGTTCTCATGGCCGCCAGCATCGACCAGTCAAGAGCCCGGCTAGCTGCTGGCGCCAGCGAGATGTTTCTGAGCAGCTTCATTGGCTGCCGCAGTGATACGTTTCGCGCTGTGGCGGCCCATCCTGATGGCGCCGTCAACGTGCTGGTAGCCTTCGGCCGCCAGGTCGGA
>NZ_JARVRI010000008.1:0-126959 GCF_030209785.1 Arthrobacter sp. efr-133-TYG-120 | reverse complement strand
CATATCAGGCCCACATCCCAAACCATCGCTCACCTATTCGGCCCACATCCCAAACGCGCGCTCACATATTGGGCCAAAATCCCAAACGCCCGCGCACCTATCCGGCCCACATCCCAAACGCTCGCTCACATATCAGGCCCACATCCCAAACCATCGCTCACCTATTCGGCCCACATCCCAAACCATCGCTCACTTATCCCGAACGGCGGAACAAAAAGAACGACGGCGACCCTCCCCAGCACGGGAGGGTCGCCGTCGTCGGCTCGTAGGGTTAAGCGCGCGGGCTATTCAGCCGCCGCGGCGACCGCCGCCGTGACCGCAGGGGCAACCCGGGGATCCAGCGGGCTGGGCACGATGTATTCGGCAGAGAGTTCGTCCTCGGCGAGCTCGGCGATGGCGCGGGCCGCGGCGATCTTCATGGCCGGAGTGATGCGGCGTGCGCCGGCGTCCAAGGCTCCGCGGAAAATTCCGGGGAAGGCCAGGACGTTGTTGATCTGGTTCGGGAAGTCGCTCCGGCCAGTGGCCACGACGGCGGCGTACTTGACGGCGACCTCGGGCAGGACTTCCGGGTCCGGGTTGGACAGGGCGAACACGATCGAGTTCTCGTTCATGAGCTTCAAGTGTTCCTCGGCCAGCTTAGACGAAGAAACGCCGATGAACACGTCGGCGCCCTGCAGGGCCTCCGCAGGCCCGCCGGAAAGGGCGCGGGGGTTGGTGCGCTGGGCGAAGCGGGCCTTGACGCTGCCCGAATCGGCCACCAGGTCGGCGCGCTCGGCGTTGATGATCCCCTTGGAATCCAGGAGCACAACGTCCTTGACGCCTGCGGTCAGCAGGATCTCGGAGACCGCGATGCCCGCGGCACCAGCGCCGGAGACCACAACTTTCAGTCCTTCGAGCTCACGGCCGGTCACCTTGGCGGCGTTCGTCAAGGCCGCGAGAACCACGACGGCGGTGCCGTGTTGGTCATCGTGCATGACGGGGCAGTCGAGGGCTTCGATGAGGCGCTCTTCGAGTTCGAAGCAGCGGGGTGCTGAGATGTCTTCGAGGTTCACGGCGCCGAAGCTCGGACGCAGGCGGACCAGGGTCTCGATGATTTCGTCCACGTTGGTGGTGTTGAGGACCAAGGGGATGGAGTCGAGATCACCGAAAGCCTTGAAGAGCGCGGACTTTCCTTCCATGACGGGGAGGGAGGCGCTGGGTCCGATATCGCCCAGGCCCAGGACAGCGGTCCCATCGCTGACGACCACAACGAGCCGCTCTGCCCAGGTGTGCGTGCGTGCAAGCTCCGGGTTCGCGTGGATCGCGCGGCTCACTTCGGCGACGCCGGGCGTGTAGGCGATGGAAAGGTCCCGCTTGTTCAAAAGCGGCACGGTGCTGGACACGGAGAGCTTGCCGCCTTCGTGGGCGGTGAAGATTTCCTCTTCACTCAGCGCCAGGGCAGTCAGATTCTGTTCAGGGGTGATGGTCTCGACGGACACGTCGTTGTCTCCTCAGGCTAGCCGTGAACCCACGGCACAATTCGGGCAGGTATAGAGGCTTCGGTGCCGGACCAAGGGTGGCTGGTCCGTGCGGTGAAACTCCTGCGGATATGGGCTGCTAGCCGCTTGGGTCCTGTCTTCGTAGACAGGGGCCTGATAGGAAGACTAGAGACATCCAGTCTTAAACTCATACTTTTGGTCGTAGTGGTCTAGACCAATTACGGTGATTCCCCGAAAAGCTACGCGTCCGCAATCAACTTGCAGGCGTTCTTGAGGTCCTTCTCTGCGTCGAAAAGTGAGATCCGGCGGCAGTTGACGGACTGGACCAGACCACTGATGACGTGGAGCAGAATCCTAGCCCTCCCGGCATCGCCGATCGCAGCCGCGACCATCTCGGCCGAAAGCGCCTCGATATCGCGCAAGAGTACGGGGATGTCACCATCGCGGGTGTCCCACGTCCGGGACAGGCAGTGTTCTACAGCGGGTTGCATGACTCGCATGTGGAAAATTTCCATCCCGAGACCGGTGAGCTCTTGCTGGCTGCACCTCGAAGATGCCGGCTTGGCGTCGTTGAGTTCGCGGAGCTGCTGCCGGTAGACGGCGAGCATCAGATGGACCGTGGACGGAAAGTAACGGTAGAGCGTCCCCAGCGGAACGTGGGCCCGAGTGGATACATCCGAGAGGCTCACAGTATCGAACTGCCGCTGGGCGAATCCCGCGGCAGTCTTGAGTATCCGGGCGTAGCGCAATAGCTGTCTCGGCGTGGTGGGAGCAGCCGCCATTTGGGGCAACCCCGCGGCCAGATCCAGCGAATACGGTTCCAAGGAGTTCGGTTCGGACATTTCCGGCGTTCTGTTGGTTTGGGCTTCGTTCGGGGAGATTGCGCGGCCCCCCATAGACCGAGCGCGTCCTGACAATGATACGGCAGCAAGTTGTCAGTTCCCTGAGAACGGATTCCCAGGTCTACGCGACGCCCTTGATCTTCACGACGAAAACCGCTCCCAGCAAGCCAATGACCGCTGCGGCCACATACAGCGAGACGTAACCACCCCAGAACACAACGAAAATCGAGGCAATCGCCGGCGCGATCACCTGCGGCAAAGAGTTGGCGATGTTGATGACCCCAAGGTCCCTGCCCCGATCCAAGGCCGCAGGCAGCACTTGGGTAATGAGGGCGAAGTCGACCGCCAGATACGCACCGAAGCCCACGCCGAGCACCACGGCACCCGCAATGGCCCCCGTCCACGTGGGTTCGAACGCGAGGATCAACGCAGCTATCGAGATGACGACGGAGGAAGCAATGACCAACGGTTTGCGTTTGCCCATGCGGTCGCTGATGGCACCGCCCACCACGCTGGTGATGATCACCATGACGGCATAAAGGCCTGTCAGGATGAGGACGCCAAACTCCGGCTTGATCCCCTGCATTTCCTCGATATGCACGGCATCCTTGAGGAAGAAGAGCAAGTACAAAGTGACCATGTGGTTGCCGACATTGACCAGGAACCTCGTCAACCATGCCCACGCGAAGTCCGGGTATTTGACCGGCGAGATCCAAAAGCCCTTGACGAATGTCCACAGTATGAACGGTGGCCTGGCCTCGGGAGCGAGAGGCACGTCGCCATTCTTGAAAAGATAGAGCACGACGCCGGCCAGCAGCGCAGCGGCGCACAGGATGTAGCCGAGGGCAAAGTTCCCCGAAACTACGGAAGCGATGACTGCGCCAACGAGAATGCCCACCGTCTGGCCCATGGCCGCAAGGCCGCCGATCGCGCCGCGTTGGGGCACAGGCACACGGTCCGGAATAGCCGCCGTGATCGCCGCATAGGCACCGTTACAGCCGGCTTGGACGAGGCACCACAGAATAGTCATGACCGCCACGTTGGGAGCTCCCGCTAGCGCAAGCAATGCGGCGGTACCCAGGATGGCCCCGAAAAGCACCCAAGGGACTCGCCGTCCGAAGCGGGACGTGGTGCGATCGCTGAACGCTCCAAACAGGGGATTCGCGACCATAGACACCGCCGCACCACATCCCGTAACGAGCGCAAGGATGGCTTCCTTCTGGCCTTCGTCAAAGTGGATGGCCTGCTGTCCAAGCAGAACCTGGATCGGGCCGAAGAAGGCGGCGTTGATGCCAACATTGACGAGCACTACTCCGGTGACCCACAGCGAGCGGACGCGCTCCACGGGCTCGGCGAGCGCCGTCGTCGGGCCTTGCGTTCGCGAAGGATCGAGGGCAGGATCCGCCACCGGTCTTTCAGGCAATGAACCGGGCAGATCGGACAGGCTCATGACGGTACTCCCCTAGCCTCTGGACGTGTGAATTCAGCCTAGCGCCGAGGGAGCCTGCCCGGCTGTCATGAAGGCGTGTATGTGGACAACCGGCAAGCCCAGGACCCGCTATGGCTCGTCCGCACGCGTTAGGGTAACTCCAACGGACCGAGGAGGATCAACGATGAACAGCCCAGCGAACCCCATCAACACCGCCGATCTCTACGACGAGCGTGCCGAAGAAGTCGAGTCGATATCACTGCAGTTCCAGGACCTCGGCGGCATGTCCCACTTCAGCGGCCCCGTTCGCACCATCAAATGCTTTGAGGACAATGCGTTGGTGAAGACCATTCTGGCAACACCGGGCGAGGGCGCCGTGCTGGTGGTGGATGGTTATGGCTCCCTGCGCACCGCCCTCATGGGGGACATGATTGCCGAAAGCGCCGTCGCGAACGGCTGGGCCGGCGTCGTGATTAATGGGGCCATCCGCGATCGCGTGGCGATCGCGAAGCTGCCTCTGGGCGTCAAAGCCCTTGGTAGCAACCCCAAGAAGAGCTCCAAAGTGGGCCGTGGCGAAGTGGACATCGCCTTGGTGATTGACGGAGTGCACATCGAACCCGGCAACCTGATCTACTGCGATCCTGACGGGATTCTGGTGGAGCGGTGACATTTTTCTCGCCAATCGGGTAAGACAGGGAATACAGGAGCCATTAGGATAGTTACTGAAAGCAACTATCCTGCTTAGTCCCCTTACATCCACCCTTGGAGAAGCAATGTCCAACGCCACGCCTGTGCGGGCCGCCGGAGAGGTCTTGACACACCGTCAGACGCTTACCGTCATGGTGGGCCTCATGCTCGGCATGTTCCTGTCCTCCCTGGACCAGACCATTGTGTCCACGTCCATTTACACGATCGCCAACGACCTGGACGGCCTGTCCCTGCAGGCGTGGGCCACTACGGCCTACCTCATCACATCCACGGTGACCACCCCGTTGTACGGCAAGCTCAGCGACATCTTCGGCCGCCGCCCGCTGTACCTCGCCGCGATCCTGATCTTCCTCGCCGGATCCCTGTACGCCGGTTCCGTGCATTCCATGACCGAGCTCGCCATTGCCCGCGGCATCCAGGGCATGGGCGCCGGCGGTCTGCTGGCCCTCGCCTTGACGATCATCGGCGACATCGTTGCCCTGAAGGATCGTGCCAAGTACCAGGGCTACTTCATGTCCGTCTTTGGCGTTTCCTCGGTGCTCGGGCCCGTGGTCGGCGGTGCCTTCGCAGGCTCGGCCAACATCCTTGGCTTCGACGGCTGGCGCTGGGTCTTCTTCATCAACCTGCCCATCGGGCTGGCCGCACTGGCTGTGGTGTTCTTCTATCTGCACCTGCCCGCGAAGCACGTCAAGCAGAAGATCGACTACTGGGGCGCGGCAGCCATCACGCTGGCAATCGTTCCGCTGCTGCTCGTGGCCGAACAAGGCCGCAGCTGGGGCTGGACCTCCGGGAACGCATGGATCTGCTACGGGCTTGGCGTCATCGGCATCATCGCCTTCCTGCTGGTTGAGCGGCGTGCCGGCGACTACGCGCTGA
Source organism: Arthrobacter sp. efr-133-TYG-120 (assembly GCF_030209785.1). Classification (NCBI taxonomy): domain Bacteria; kingdom Bacillati; phylum Actinomycetota; class Actinomycetes; order Micrococcales; family Micrococcaceae; genus Arthrobacter; species Arthrobacter sp. efr-133-TYG-120. The sequence continues at coordinate 121,626 of NZ_JARVRI010000008.1, read as the reverse complement.
TCCCCCTTCGGCTCTTCAGGAACATCACTTTCGGATTGTCTTCCCTGCTGAACTTCATCATCGGCATCGGTATGTTCGGGGCCATCGCGATGCTCCCGATGTACCTGCAGCTGGTCAAGGGCCTCACCCCCACCGAGGCCGGCCTCATGATGATCACCTTCACGGTGGGCATCCTCTTCGGTTCCATTACAGCGGGACGAACCATCTCGGCGTCGGGCGTTTTCCGGATCTTCCCGATCCTCGGCACCGGCATCCTGACCGCCGCCGCAATCGTCATGGGTCTGTCCCTCGGCGTGGACACCGGCCTCTGGGTTCCCGGCCTGATCGCCGTCTTCTTCGGCATGGGCCTGGGCTTCTGCATGCAGCCGCTCACCCTGGCCATGCAGGTCTCCGTACCGCCTAAGGACATGGGCGTGGGCACGTCCACCGCAGCGTTCTTCCGTTCCATGGGTGGCGCCGTGGGTACCGCCGTGTTCATCTCGATGCTCTTCAGCCTGGCCGCCGACAAGATCGCCTCGGGCATGAAGGACGCCATGGGCAGCGCGGACTACCTCAAGGTGCTCAAGGATCCTGCGGTAGCCGCGGATCCTGCCAACGCCAAGCTGTACGACTTCTTCAAGAACGGCGCCACGAACGATTCGCTGAACGACACCAGCTGGCTGCACCACGCCAACCCGGCGCTCACCCGGCCCATCCTTGAAGGCTTCGCGCAGTCGATCGACACCGTGATGCTGACCGCCGCGGCGCTCACCGGCCTCGCGTTCCTCATCACCTTCGCTTTGCCGAACAAGAAACTCACGGATCCGAAGGCGGCAGCGAAGGAATCCGTCTCGGCCCACTAATATCTCGAACCGCGTCACGGCAGGCAGTCTTTTGGACTGCCTGCCGTTGTCGTTTCCAGCGTTTGCGCGGTGGAGCGCCCGACGGCGGCGCGAAAGTTTGCGTGGCGTGACACGTCCGGTGTGGCTGGTGGGGTTGACTGGAAGTCACGCTGGCGGCGTGCCACACTGTGTAGCGCGAGTGCACCGGCGTCCCCGTCGGAACCAGCTGCCGACGACGACCGCGCCGCACAATCCACCACATTTCCTCAAGGGAGAGCCATGCCCAAATCCAGCTCCGACAGCCGTTCCGGCGTCCCACGCAAAGTAATTGGCCTGGCCGTTGCCGGAGCAGTGGGCGGTTTCCTCTTCGGCTTCGATTCCTCCGTGGTCAACGGCGCCGTCGACGCGATGAAGGACGAATTCATGCTGAGCGAAGCCGTCACCGGCTTCGCTGTGGCGGTCGCGCTGCTCGGCTGCGCGGCAGGGGCGTACCTCGCGGGGAAGGTGGCCGACCGCTACGGCCGCATCCCGGCCATGAAGCTTGGTGCCGCACTCTTCCTGGTCAGTTCCATCGGGACGGGCTTGGCCTTCAGCGTCTGGGACCTGGTTTTCTGGCGGCTGGTTGGCGGCCTGGGCATCGGCCTCGCGTCGGTGATCGCGCCGGCCTACATCTCGGAAATCTCCCCGCGCCAGGTCCGTGGGCGGCTCGCGTCGCTGCAGCAGCTCGCGATCACCACCGGCATTTTCGCGGCCCTGCTGTCCGACGCGGTCCTGGCCACGTCCGCGGGAAGCGCCCACCACGCGTTGTGGCTGGGAATTGAGGCCTGGCGCTGGATGTTCATCGCGTGCGCCGTGCCCGCCGCGATATACGGCCTGATCGCCTTCCGGCTGCCCGAATCCCCGCATTTCCTGGTCCTCAACGGCAAGGAAGACACCGCACGCAAAATCTTCGACACCCTGATGCCCGGCGATGACACCGAACGCCACATCCGCGAAATCCGCGACTCGATCAAGCAGGACGAGCTCTCCACCAAGAAGGGCTCCCTCCGTGGCAAGGCGTTTGGCCTGCAACCAGTTGTGTGGATCGGCATCATCCTGTCCATGCTGCAGCAATTCGTCGGCATCAACGTGATCTTCTACTACTCCACCACCCTGTGGAAAGCAGTCGGCTTCCACGAGCAGGACTCCCTGACCATCTCGGTGGCAACGTCCGTCACCAACATCCTGGTGACCCTCGTGGCCATCGCCCTCGTGGACCGCATCGGCCGCCGGCCCATCCTGCTGGCTGGCTCGATCGGCATGGCCGTGTCCCTGGGTGCCATGGCGCTGGCCTTCTCTTCTGCCACCGGGACAGGCTCTTCGGTTTCCTTGAGCGGCGCCTGGGGTCCTGTGGCCCTCGGTGCCGCCAACGTCTTCGTGGTGAGCTTCGGCGCTTCGTGGGGACCGTTGGTGTGGGTGCTCCTGGGCGAGATCTTCCCGTCTCGCATCCGGGCCCGTGCGCTCGGCCTGGCCGCCGCAGCCCAGTGGATCGCCAACTTCGCCATCACCTTGAGCTTCCCCGTCATGGCGGCCGGTTCGCTTCCGCTGACGTACGGCATGTACGCACTGTTCGCGGCGGCGTCGTTCTTCTTCGTCATGTTCAAGGTGCCAGAAACCAACGGCATGTCCCTCGAACAGGCCGACACTTTGTTCGTCCCGAAGGGCTCCAAGCCTGCGGAGCTCGCGGTCACACCCCAGTAGCCCCCACCCAAGTGGATCGCAGTTGTTGTCGTTATGAGGCCTCAAAACGACAACGAATGCGAGTCAGTTGGGCCCTCCTACACGAGGTGCGGTTCGTGGGACTTCAGGAAGCGGCGGCCACCGGCGGCCACGAGGATCGCGAACGCGAGGGCAAGGGCGGCGGCGAAGAACGGCACCTGCGGGCCGAAGTGCTCACCCAGCTGGGCCGCGACAAACGGAGCCAGCGCCCCGCCCATCCAGCGCACAAAGTTGTAACCGGCCGATGCTACCGGACGCGGCGAATCGGAGACCTCCATGGCCAGTTCGGTGTAGAGCGTGTTGTTGATCCCCAGCAGGGCGCCCGCCACAATGACAAGCACGACGACGGCAGTCACCGAGTGCCCCGCGGCCAGTCCCAGCCCGACGAGGTCCAGCAAAAGAGCGGCGAGGGTGCCGACCAGGACGTTGGTGGTTCCGAAGCGACGCTGCAGCACGGGTGCCACGAAGACCGAGAACACAGCCACTGCTACACCCCAACCGAAGAACACGGCGCCGATACCGTAGGCGTCCATTCCAAGGATGAAGGGCGTGAAGGCAAGGATCGTGAAGAAGCCGTAGTTGTAGAACAGGGCACTGGCCGCAGTGGTGCGGAGGCCCTTGTGACCCAGGGCAAGGAGAGGGTCACGCAAACGGGCCTTCGTTGCCGGCGTCGGGGTCTTGGGCAACAAGGCCAGCAAGGCGATGAAGGAAACGGCCATGAGGACCGCGGTGCCGAAGAACGGCGCGCGCCACTGCCAGCCGCCCAGAAGCGCGCCGAGCAACGGGCCGAGGGAAATGCCCAAGCCAAGGGCTGCTTCGTACAGGATGATCGCAGTTCCGGTTCCACCGCTCGCGACGCCGACAATCACGGCGAGCGCGGTGGCTACGAAGAGAGCGTTTCCAAGTCCCCAACCCGCGCGGAATCCGACCAGCTCACCCACGCTTCCGGACAGGCCGGAGAGCGAGGCGAACACGACAATCAGGGCAAGGCCGATCATGAGCGTCTTCTTGCCGCCGATCCGCGAAGAGACGAACCCCGTCACGAGCATCGCCACGGCGGTCACCAGGAAGTAGCTCGTGAAGAGCAAAGAGACTTGGCTGGGGCTGGCCTGGAGGTTCTTGGCGATGGCCGGCAGGATCGGGTCCACCAAGCCGATGCCCATGAAGGCGAAGACGGCGGCAATCGCCGTGGCCCACACAGCCTTGGGCTGCTTGAGGAACGAAGCCTTCTCGGCCTCGAGTGTTTCTTCCGCTGGCTGCAGTTGCTCTGCGAGCTGGCCTTTCATGGACTGCTCTCCTAGTTTCTTGGCTTGTTCAGTACTTGGCTTGTTCAGTTCTGGACTGAATGGTTGATCTTGTCGAACACCGGAAGGGCGGCTTCCACGGCGTCGCGTTCTGCCTGGCTTAGCGTTCCGAGGATCCCGGCGATGAATTCGTTACGGCGACGGTCTGCGTTCTCGACGGCGGCACGCCCCGCCGCCGTCGCGGCGACGCGGACGGCACGGGAGTCGTCCGGGTCCGCTTCGCGTTTGACCAGGCCCGCGCGCTCAAGCTTGATGATCTGCTCCGTGGCACTGGGAACCTTGACCCCAAGGTTCCGTGCGATCCCACCGACGCGGGCACCGCCGTCGAGCGCCATCTTGAGGACGCCAAGCTGGGCAGAGCTGAGTTGCTCCTCGGAATCGAGGCGGCGCATCACGTAGACGCTCTGCCGCAAAGCTTCCCGGAATGATTGGGCGAGGGCAAGGAGCGCGTCGTCAACGTGACTGATATTCATATTTAGGTATCCTAACAGTTAGGCTGCCTAAATATCAAGGGGTGCGGGCCTTTGGTTTGGCGCGGCCTCCAGGCCGCCCGCGCTACAGCGCCAGCTTCATTCCCTCGTGACTTGCCACGAAACCAAGCCGCTCATAGAAGCGATGGGCGTCCTTGCGGGACTTGTCGCTGGTGAGCTGGACCAGGGTGCAGCCCCTGTTCCGCGCCTCTTCGATGGCCCATTGCATCATGGCCGCACCGACGCCGTGATCCCGCAACTCGGCGGCGACGCGCACGGCCTCGATCTGGCAGCGCAGCGAGCCCTTCCGGGCCAAGCCCGGGATGAAACTCAGCTGGAAAGTTGCAACGCAAGCGCCGTTCAAGTGGCCCACCACCAACAGTTGGGCCGGATCCTCGTTGATCTGCTGAAACGCCTGCAGATAGGGGCCGACATCCTCGGCATTTTCACGGGAACTGCCCAATTGATCGGCGGCGAGCAGTCTCAGAATGGCAGGGAGGTCCTCCCAATGGGCCCGGCGGAGCGTGAAGACGCCTTCGTCCAGAACCATGCTCAACAGCGGCTTCACTCCTGGATTTGCGTGACTCATAACACCAGCCTGACACAGGCTGGCGGCTTCGGTTTACGCGCCTTCATGAATTCTAGGTGAAACGATCAATCACAAATTCTTGAATGGTTCGAGTTAGTTTGGACTAGCAGAATTGTTAGCCACGTCACCATGCGGCGAATCACCCGAAGGATGCAGATATGTCCGACCAGACAACAACGGGGCAACGCACTGCCTCCAGCAAAGACAGCGAGCCGCATCTGGCACGCTCACTGAGCAACCGCCACATCCAGTTGCTTGCCATCGGCGGCGCCATCGGAACAGGCCTGTTCATGGGCTCCGGAAAGACCATCTCTGTCGCCGGGCCGTCCGTGATCTTCGTGTACATGATCATCGGCTTCATGCTGTTCTTCGTCATGCGCGCCATGGGCCAACTCCTGCTGTCCAACCTGAACTACAAGTCCTTCAGCGACTTCGCGGGCGACCTCCTCGGTCCCTGGGCAGGCTTCTTCACCGGCTGGACCTATTGGTTCTGCTGGGTGGTGACTGGCGTGGCCGATGTCATCGCCATCGCGGGTTACGCCAATGAGCTCTGGCCGGGCGTGCCGCTCTGGATTCCAGGGCTCGCGACCATAGTCATCCTGCTCCTCCTGAACCTCCCCACAGTGAAGGCCTTCGGCGAGACTGAGTTCTGGTTCGCGCTCATCAAGATCATCGCCATTGCCGCGTTGATCATCGTGGGCATCGTGATGATTTCCACCGGCTTCACGTCCGACGCCGGCGCCGCAAGCTTCACCAACCTCTGGAGCCACGGCGGCTTCTTCCCCAAGGAATTCATGGGGTTCGTTGCCGGCTTCCAAATCGCCGTCTTCGCCTTTGTGGGTATCGAACTGGTGGGCACCGCCGCGGCCGAGACCAAGAACCCGGAGCACAACCTGCCCCGCGCCATCAACGCCATCCCGGTCCGGGTCATGCTGTTCTACGTCGGCGCGCTCATCATCCTGATGTCCGTCATCCCGTGGACCGAGTTCAAAGCCGGCCACAGCCCGTTCATCGCCATGTTCTCCCTGGCCGGACTGGGCATCGCGGCCACCGTGGTGAACCTCGTGGTCCTGACTTCCGCCATGTCCTCGGCCAACTCCGGTATCTACTCGACGTCGCGCATGGTGTTTGGCCTGGCGAACGACGGCGATGCCCCCAAGATGTTCGGCCGTCTTTCGAGCCGCAAGGTTCCGCAGAACGCCCTGTTCCTATCCTGCGTGCTTCTCCTTGGCGGCGTCGCCCTGCTCTACGCGGGCAAAGACATCGGAGCAGCTTTCGACATGGTCACCACGGTGTCCGCCGTCTGCTTTATGTTCGTGTGGTCGATCATCCTGGCCAGCTACCTCGTCTTCCGAAAGCGCCGGCCCCAACTGCACGAGGCATCGACGTTCAAGATGCCCGGCGGGATCGTGATGGTGTGGGTGGTCTTCGCCTTCTTCGGCTTCCTGGTCTGGGCCCTGACGACGCAGCCGGACACCCTCACGGCTTTGCTCGTAACGCCCATCTGGTTCGCGATCCTCGCCGTCGCCTACGCCTTGGTCCGGAAATCGCCATTGCACCAAGCCCGCGTCGCCGAGTGGAAGGCCATGGCCGAAACCGAGACGGCCGCAGTCGAAACCGCCGCCCGCTAGGACGCCCGCTCACATGTAGCGGCCATCCTTCCGACGCGCGCTCACCTACGAGCCTTTTCGACGCAACGCCCGCTCACATATAGCGGCCATCCTTCGGACGCGCGCTCACCTATATGGGCAAAACCCGAAACCCTCCTTCACGTCATCACGCGAAGGAGGGTTTCGGGCATTCTGTGGCAGTTCATGACAGCTTTCCCGCAGGAACACTGTCCGGCGCGGCCTTCTTGCTGCTGGCCTCGCGGAAAAGCAGCTGAATGAGGCTCGGCTTCTGCGAAAAGGTTGCAACTGCTACGTTCTTGCGCACGAACTCGTCCGAAGTGAGTTGCCTCAGCATGGAGTCCGCCAGGTCGGCCCGCGACGTGAAAGTGCCATTTATGTAGTCAACGGCCATCTTGTATTCAGTCACGGAATCGGTTTCGAAAAGACCGGAAGGCCGCATGATTGTCCAGTCCAGGCCGCTGTCGACGACGGCGGCCTCCATCCGCCGCATGTCCTCGTACAGCGTCTTACCCAGCAACTTGGTGACGAGGGGCTGTAGCACCTTCTCGAAAAAGAATCCACCATGCGGGCCGGCCATAGTATCGGTAGCGCTGGAACTCACGCAGACCAATCGACGGACGCCATAGTTGCCCATTGCCCGGATGATGTTGCCCGTGCCTACTGAATAGACCGTGATCGGCTGGCGACTGTATGGAACACCGAGCGTTGAGAGGATGGCGTCCTTTCCTTCGACGACGGCGCCCACGTCCTCGAAGTTGTACACATCGGCGCCGACCACACTCAGGCCGGGAGCGGATAGCGGGAATTCGTGCGGCCTGCGCGCGACAGCGGTGACGACGTGTCCGGCGTCGAGCGCTTGTGCGGTGAGAATCCTTCCGGTGGGGCCGTTCGCCCCGAATACTGCAATCTTCATGTGATGCGGCCTCCGGTATTCTTGTCCTAGGAAAACCATACAATACAGAAACGATATCATATGAGTTCCATATCAAATCAAGAGGCGGCAACTCCGCGCCGTCGGCGGCGTGCTGTCGCTGAGCTCAAAGCCGAGCTTCGGGGCGTACGCGTGCAACTAGCCGTACTCAATCACCAGGTCGGCACCCAAGCCGAGCTGAAGGACGTTGACCTTGATTGTCTTGACCTGATCTCAAGCCGCGGGCCGCTCAGCCCGAGCATGTTGGCCAAACACGCGGGCCTGCACCCGGCCACCATGACTGGCATCCTCGACCGGCTTGAACGCGGAGGCTGGATTGTCCGGGACCGCGATCCGTCCGACCGGCGCGCCGTAGTGATCCGGGTTCTTCCCGACAGAAACGCCGAGATGTTCCGCCTCTACTCGGGAATGAACAGCCTCATGGACACCATCTGCGCAGACTACGACGACGCTGAAATCGCAGTCATTACCGACTTCCTGCGGCGCGTCCAGGCCGCCGGAAGAACGGCGTCGGAAGAATTCGGCAATTGATCGACGCTCGCTCACTTTTGGAGCCCAAAGCGCTCACCCTCCTTCACATCAGGTAAAGGAGGGTGAGCGGGCGTTCAGGAAAAAGCCGGCATATCCGAGCGAGCGTCCCGGAAAAGGCCCGCATATCTGAGCGGGCGTCGCGGGCCGGCTGGCACGCGGGCGCACCGGACCGCCAGCGGGCGTCGCCGGAAAGCCTAGGCCTCGGCCTTGCGGTCTTCGATCAGCTTTTGCACTTGCGGGAACAACGGGTGCGACGGCGGCAGTTCAGTGATCCGCTCAACCGCCTCGGCGGCGTCCATTTCCGAAAGCATCCGGGCGAGTTCCACGGCTTCGTCGTCGGCTCCGTCGTCGAAACGAAGGGCAGCCGACATCGCGTCGAGCAAGGCGACGGGAGTGACTCCGCGCTCGGCCAGTTCTGCCGCCGGGCCGATGAACCGTTCGTGCCGGCCCAACTTCCGGAGCGGAGCACGGCCAACCCGGTTCACGGTGTCCGGCAAGTACGGGTTGGTGAAGCGGGACAGGATCTTCTGCACGTACGCTTCCTGCTCAGTTTCGACGAAACCGTGCTTGGCCACGAGAAGCTGTTTGGTCTCCTCTAGCACGGCACGCACCCGGGCGGCCACGGAGGCGTCGGCCATCGCATCGGAGATCTTCTCCAGGCCGGCGCCGTAGCCGAAGTACGCTGCCGAGGCATGTCCTGTATTGACCGTGAACAGCTTCCGTTCGATATACGGACCGAGCTCATCCACAAAGGTCGCGCCGGGGATCACTGGCGCCGCCCCCGCGAACGGCGTGCGGTCGATGACCCACTCGTAGAAGGTCTCCACAGTGACGTCCAGGCCTTGGCCCGGCGCCTGGTTGGGGACAATCCTGTCCACCGCCGTGTTCGCAAACACGGCGGTGGAGGACAGGTCACCGGCGGCACCGTCCCAAGCGGCTTCCACTTCGGAATGCAGGAGGTCCGTGGCGTTGATGGCGTTCTCGCAGGCCATGACCTTGAGCGGAGCCAACGACGGCGAGCGGCCGGCGATGCCGCGCGCGATCACGGGTGCCACGAACTTGAGGATGTGCGGCCCGACCGCCGTGGTGACGAGGTCCGCCGTCGCGATTTCCGCGACGACGGCAACCTCTTCGGTGCCCGAATTCAGGGCCCGGAAACCGGACACGGTCTTGACCGCCGCGTTTTCTCCGACCTCGTGGACCTCGTAGGAGGACGCGGAGGCGAGTTGGCTGATCAAGGCATCCGCTACATCGGCGAAGACCACCTCATATCCGGCCTCGTGCAGCAGCAAGCCGACGAATCCCCGTCCGATGTTCCCTGCCCCAAAATGGACTGCCTTCACTATGCGTTGACCTTCCCGAACAGATCCAGCACTTCCTGAACCGACGTGGCCTGTTCAAGCTGGGCCACTTGCGCCTTGTCCGTGAAGATCTTGGCGATGGAGGACAGGATGTGGAGATGCTCGTTGTTGATGCCAGCGACGCCGACGACGAACTTGACCTGCTTACCGCCCCAGTCGATGCCCTCGGGATAGCGGACGATCGACACACCGGAGTGCAGGATGTGGTTCTTGGCAGCGTTCGTGCCGTGCGGGATGGCCAGGAAGCTGCCCATGTACGTGGACACGGATTCCTCGCGCTCATGCATGGCGTGAATGTAGCCCATGTCCACGGCGCCACGGTCCAGCAGGAGCTTGCCTGCTTCGTCGATGGCCGAGTCACGATCAGTCGCGGTGCCTGTGAGGATCACGCTTTCGGGGAGCAGGACATCCTTGCCCCCGACGGCGGTTGGCTGGGCTGCGTGGGCACCGGCGGCCGGTTCGGCAACCGCCGTCGAGCCCTCAGCGCCGGATCCGGCGTTGCTGCTCTTGACCAGTTCCACGATCTCCTCGTACCGGGGACTATTCATGAAGTTGTCCACGGAGACGTGCACGGCGCTGGAGGTGACCGGACGCGCGCGTTCTGTCAGGTCCTGGTGCGTGACCACGACGTCGTAAGTGTCGCTGAGGTTGGCAATGGCCGAATTGGTGACCTTGACGTCCGCGAAACCGGCTGCCTTGATCTTGTTGCGCAGGACCGAGGCACCCATCGCGCTGGAGCCCATGCCGGCGTCGCACGCGAACACGATGTTCTGGATAGGACGGGTCAGGACGGCGGTACCGCCGCCGGCGCCCAGGAGGGTGGAGGAAACGGAGCTCTTTTTGCCCTTGAGTTCTTCCATCCTGGACGTTGCCTGGCCCAGCGCGTCCACATCGGTGGTCTTGCTGGTCCGCAGGATCACGGAGGCGATCAGGAAGGACACTGTGGCTGCGAGGAGCACGGACAGGGCGACACCGAAATAGCTGTCTTTCGCTGTCGCGGCAAAGACGGCGATGATGCTGCCAGGGGCTGCCGGCGAACGCAAGCCCGCGCCGGTGACCACCAAGGTGAAGATGCCGGTCATGCCGCCCGCGATCGTGGCGAGGATGAGGATCGGCTTCATGAGAATGTACGGGAAGTAGATCTCGTGGATACCGCCGACAAACTGGATGAGCGCGGCGCCCGGAGCGGATGCCCGTGCCAGGCCCTTGCCGAAGAACATGTACGCGAGCAGGACGCCGACGCCCGGGCCGGGGTTCGCCTCGAGCAGGAACAAGATGGACTTGCCGTTTTGCAGCGCTTGTTCCGTACCGAGCGGAGTGAGGATGCCGTGGTTGACCGCGTTGTTGAGGAACAGGACCTTGGCGGGTTCGATGAAGATGCTGGTCAGTGGCAGAAGTCCGTTGTGGACCAGGAACTCGACGACGTTGCTCGCGCCGTCGCTGAAGGCCTTAACAACCGGACCGATCACCAGCATGCCGAAGATGGCCAGTGCGGCACCGACGATGCCTGCGGAGAAGTTGTCGATCAGCATCTCGAAGCCCGGCTTGACCCGGCCCTCCCACACCTTGTCGAGCTTCTTCATGATCCAGGCTGTGAGCGGGCCCATGAGCATGGCACCGATGAACATCGGAATATCCGTACCCACAATCACACCCATGGTGGCGGCGGCTCCAACCACGCCGCCGCGGATGCCATGGACCGCCCGGCCGCCGGTATAGCCGATCAGCAGCGGCAACAGGTACGTGATCATGGGGCCCACGAGTTTGGCCAGGTCCGCATTGGGGAAGAACCCTGCCGGGATGAACAGGGCGGTGATGATGCCCCATGCAATAAAGGCCCCGATGTTGGGCATGATCATGCCCGAGAGGAACGTTCCGAACTTTTGGACACCAACGCGCACGCTGGTGCGCGGTTTCGCAACTGACGCTGTTGCCATTGTGTGAATTCCTAACGTGAGTCCCGCATCAATGCGGAATCAGTCGATATCTATCGAAGGAGGACAGCTCTAGGAGCTGCTGGAGATTCGGTGAAGCCATTCAAGGAACAGCTTCAGTTCCGAACTGGATAGCTGGTCTGAATGCGAGGCTTGGAGTGCCGCATTCAGCGCGATTGCCGCAACAACAACGGACGACTTGCCGGAGTCGTCTGCTGCGGCGCCACGGGCTGTTTCCGTGGACACGGCGAAAATCATGGAATCCCGGGTCATGGTGGAAAGTTCGAGGTTCCGGTCTTCCAGGGGCTCTGCAATGAGCATGAGCGTGACGCCAACGTTGGCCGCCAGGATGCTTCTGGCCGCCTCACGCGGGGGTACGTTGATCTGCCCGGCAATGGCCGCCTTGCTCAGCATCTCCTCCAGAAGCGACTCGGCATCAGCCACGATGGCCGGCCTGCTTTCCGGACGGATGTTGCCGAACATTACCAGGTAAAGGTGCGGTTGGGTAAGTCCGAACTGGACGTGGTTGTCCCACATCCGGCGGACGTCCTCCAGGGGAACCCCAGAGGGAGCGAAGTCCCGCTCTCCCGCCACATACTCCTCGAAGCCGGCCGCGACGACGGCGTCGAACAGCCCCTCCTTGTCGCCGAAGTGGTGGTAAAGCGTGGGCGCCGTGACGCCGGCAAGTTTGGTGATTTGGCGCGTAGAGACCGGCGACCCATCCGAATTCGCCAGCAACTCGGCAGCTGCACGGAGCAGCCGAGTTTTGGGCGGAAGCTGGTCATCGAAACTCATAGCCGCTACCCTAGCACCTATAGCAACGCTATATGAAGTGAGTCACAGGAGATTTTTTCGGATCCCGAGGCGCCGCAGCCGCCGGGTCCGATCCGAGAGCAGGAACAGAGGATTTCAGTGCAGAATTTCCAAGGAGTAGGCGTCAGCCCGGGCCGCGTCATTGGCACTATCCGTCAGATGCCCAAACCAGTCAGCGAACCGCCGTCGGGAGAGCAGCTAGCCGCATCGACCACCGCGGAAGACGCCGTCGCCGGCCTCAAAGCGGCGGCCCAGTCGGTCCACGACGAACTCAAAGCACGCGCGGACAAGGCCAGCGGCGACGGTAAGGCCGTGCTGGAAGCCACCGCGCTCATGGCCAAGGACACCATGCTTCTGAAATCGGCCACCAAGCTCATCAACAACAACGGCAGCTCCGCCGAACGCGCCATCTGGGAAGCCGGTGCCTCCGTGTCCGAAATGCTCCACAACCTGGGCGGATACATGGCCGAGCGCGCCACCGACGTCCTGGACGTCCGCGCGCGGATCGTCGCCGAACTCCGCGGAGTCCCCGCCCCGGGGATCCCGGCATCGGACACTCCGTTCATCCTCGTGGCCGAAGACCTCGCTCCCGCCGACACCGCAACGCTGGACCCCGCCGTCGTGACAGCACTGGTCACCTCGGGCGGCGGACCGCAGTCCCACACCGCGATCATCGCTCGCTCGCTCGGCCTGCCCGCGGTTGTCGCGGCCCGCGGAGTGGACGAAATTCCTGACGGCGCAGAAGTCTTTGTGGACGGCGCGGCCGGCTCACTCTCCCTCGAACCCAGCGAAGAACAGCGCGCGGCTGCCCTCGCATGGGTCGAAAACGCCGCCACTCTGGCGGTCTTTGACGGAAACGGCACGACGGCGGACGGCCACTTGGTGCCCCTCCTCGCCAACGTCGGCGGCGCCAAGGACGCTGCCGCGGCTGCTGCGCTCGGCGCCCAGGGCGTGGGCCTTTTCCGCACCGAATTCTGCTTCCTGGAACGCGACACCGAGCCGACCGTGCTGGAACAGGCCGCCGCGTACAGGGGTGTGTTTGACGCTTTCCCGGGCAAGAAAGTTGTACTCCGTACCCTCGACGCCGGCGCTGACAAGCCCCTTCCGTTCCTCACTGACGCCACCGAACCCAACCCGGCCCTCGGCGTGCGCGGCTACCGCACCGACTTCACCACGCCCGGTGTTTTGGACCGCCAGCTCGAGGCCATCGCCATCGCTGCCGACGAAACAGAAGCCGAGGTGTGGGTCATGGCACCCATGATCTCGACCGCCGCCGAGGCCGCCCATTTCGCGTCGATGTGCGATGCCGCGGGAATCAAGACGCCCGGCGTGATGGTGGAAGTTCCCTCCGCGGCATTGACTTCGGCGTCGGTCCTCCGACACGTGGGCTTCGCGTCCCTCGGCACCAACGACCTCACCCAGTACGCCATGGCCGCCGACCGGCAACTCGGCCCCCTCGCCGAACTCAACACCCCGTGGCAGCCCGCCGTCCTGCGCCTCGTTCAGCTGACGGTGGCGGGCTCGGCGGAAGAGGGCCACGGCAAGCCGGTTGGTGTCTGCGGTGAGGCTGCCGCGGACCCGGCCCTCGCCGTCGTGCTCGTTGGCCTGGGCGTGTCCACGCTCTCCATGACCGCCCGCTCGCTGGCCGCCGTCGGAACCGTGCTCAAAACGGTGACGCTGGAACAAGCGCAAGAGCTGGCCCGGCTGGCGCTCAGCGCACCCGATGCGCTTGACGCGAAAGCCTGGGTCCGCGCCAAACTGCCGATCCTCGAAGAACTCGGGCTCTGAGCCCCGCTGTACTGCCCCACCTGAACACAAGGAGAAACCATGCCCGAACGCACCGCCACCATCGCCAGCCGCTCCGGACTGCACGCCCGTCCGGCGGCGATCTTCGCCGAAGCCGCGGGGGAATCCCCGGTTGAAGTGACCATCGCGATGGCCGGTTCGCCTGCCGATGACGCGCTCGACGCCGCCAGCATCCTTTCGCTCATGACGCTCGGCGCGGCGAAGGGCGACGTCGTGGTGCTTCGGGCCGAGGGCGACGGCGCCGACGCTGCCCTCGATTCCCTGGTGACACTGTTGGAAACGGACCTCGACGCGGAGTAGGGGCGTCCCCCTCAAACGCTCGCTCACATATGGTGGCTTCCCGCCAGACGCTCGCTCACATACGGTGGCCTCCCGCCAGACGCTCGCTCACCGTTGATTGGCGAGCGAGCGTTACGTCGATTGCGCTCATATCTGAGCGAGCGTCCGGGATTTTGGGCTCATATCTGAGCGAGCGTCCGGGGGGCCGCGCCGGGGGCGGGGGATACCGCCTTAGGCGAAGGCGGAGATACCCGTGATCGAGCGTCCGATGATCAACGCTTGGACAGTCTCTGTGCCTTCATAGGTATGGATGCCCTCTATGTCGGCGAAGTGCCGGGCCACGCGGTTGGCCAACAAGATCCCGTTGCCACCGAGCAGGTCGCGGGCGTTCGACGCGATGCTGCGGGCAGTGCGGGTGCACGTGAACTTCGCGAGGGCCGCCTGCGCGGGAGTCAGCACGCCCTCTTCGTCCAGCTTGGTCATCTGCATGACCATGAGCTGCATGGTGGCGAGCTCCGAATGCATCCGGGCAAGTCGCTCCTGCACAATCTGCGAAGCGGCCAACGGGCGGCCGAACTGCCGGCGTTGGGCCGCGTACTGCACCGCGGTTTCGTAACAGGCAGTGGCGTGCCCGACGGCGGACCAGGCCACTCCCAGCCGGGTCGCCAGGAGCACCCGGGCTGTGTCCTTGAAACTCCGGGCACCCGGGAGCGCGTTTTCCGCCGGGACGAAGACATCCTCAAGGCGGATGTGTGCCTGCCAGATTGCCCTGAGTGACAGCTTGCCTTCAATGGTCGTGGCGGAGTACCCGGGGGAATCCTGGGGGACGAGGTATCCGTGAACCTGCCCGTCGTCGCCGCGGGCCCAGACGACGGTCAGCCCGCCGATTGAGCCGTTGCCGATCCATTTCTTTTCACCGTTGAGCACATAGCCGCCGTCGACGGCGGTCGCAGTCGTCTCGAGTCCCACCGAATCGGAACCGTGCGCGGGCTCGGTCAAGGCGAAAGCGCCATATTCCTCGGCCCGGGAAAGCGCGGGAAGCCAACGGTCCTGCTGCTCTGGGGAACCGCATTCCGCCACGGACCGCAAAGCCAAGCCGCCCTGGACTGCGACGACTGTGCCGATGGAGCCGTCCCCGCGGCTCAGTTCCATGGTGACCAGTCCGGCGGCGGTTTTGCTCATGGCCGGGAACCCGTCGACGTTGATTCCGTCGCGCAGCAGATCAAGTTCACCCAGGCGCTTCACCAGATGGAGCGGATACTCCGCGCGCTCCCAGTACCCCGCGATGACCGGGAGCACGTCGTCCTGGACAAAGGTCCGCGCGCGGTCCCAGTAGGCGCGGTCTTCGCGGCTAACGTCCTTGAAGACGGAGGCCGGGTCCGGGTCCAGGGATTCGTTCAGGACATACTCGGGCTCCATGGTGCCAGCCGGAAAAGCTGCGCCGACCGGGAATATGGCATCCAGTTCCTCGGAAGCGCTGTTGGACATCGTGGTCATGGGGGATCCTCGCTCAGGGTTGCGATCTACGACTCCCAGCATGCGCTGACACTCAGTTTCATGTCAAGGAACTCAGTTCCAACCATGGATTCTGCTGGATCGAACTAAGCCAGCGCGTCCCGGACCGCTTGAATGATCTCTTCCGTACCCGCTGCCGGATCGAGGACAGCAACCACGACGGCGGGCCGGCCGCCTGGCGCGGACGCGGCACCGGCTGCGTCGCTACCCGCCTCGCCGGTTGAAACATGGGCGAAAGTGTCCGCCAACGCGCCCAATTCACGCCCGAGCCGCGCGGCCAGCTCTTCGGCTTCAGCTTCCCGCACATCGCGCTCCGCGCCTGTGACGCGCTCCGCACCCGCCTCGCGATCGCCAGCAGAAATAGCGCGCAGCCACTGGCGCAAGACGCTGTTGTGCACAGCAACCACCGAAGCGGCAAAGGCCACGGCCGTGACCTCGCGGCTTTCGCCCTCGGGCAGCGCGGAAAGAAGATGATTCCGGAAAGCCCGTTGATAGCGATGCGTCGTGACCAGTTCACGGTCACGAAGAGCCGGCACTTGATGCAGAAGCTCGTAGCGGGCGAGGGAGGTTCTCCAGTTGCCCACATGGTGGCCAAAAACCAAGAGCGCGGCATCCACGACGGCACGCAACGGATCCGCCGTCGTCCGCGCAAGGAGGTCCTGGACCCGCGCCAGAATACGGTCGTGATCAGCGAAAACAATGTCCTCTTTGGAGCCGAACTTGCGGAAAAACGTGCTCCGGCTGATCCCTGCGGCATCGGCAAGGTCGTCCACGGAGGTCGCGTCATAGCCTTGCCGCACCAGTAGATCGATTGCCGCGGCCACGGCGAGCGCGGGATCCGGATTGGCGGGGTAGTTGACCATAGGCGTGAATCTAACACGGCGGCGTAACCGCACAGCCTTGAGCGCGGCTAGGCTTCTGCCATGGCATTGATAGCTCCCCGCGTGACGCCTGGCTTGCCCGCGGACGACGCCCGTAACCTGGCGCGCTCACTCCAGGACAGCAACGACATCACCGTCTTCGTGGATGGCACGGTCCACCGGCTGCCGGATGAGGCGAGGGACGCCGTCGTCGACCTCCTTGGCAGGCTGGGCCGAGGTGAAGCTGTGACCGTGAGCAGCGTCGAGGAAATGCTCACGACGTCGAGGGCGGCCGAACTCGCGGGAATCTCGCACACCTACCTGCGGAACATGACTGACCGTGGCGAAATCCCGGTGGAATACCGCGGCACGCATCGGCGCATCAGGCTCGCGGACATCATGGCGTGGCTGGAAACCCAGAAGAAGACGGCCGCGGCGGAAGAGGAAAGCAACAAGTAGAAAAGCTACGCGAGGGCGGCCTTGAGCGCAGCGTGGACCCAATCCCGGTAGCGGTCCAATCCCCAGGCGAAGTCCAGCACGAGTGACCGGTAGGTGTCCGGATGACCCACCGACCAGATCACGGCAGCGGCTTGCTCGTCGCTCATGCCGGAGCTCAGTGCCCCGCGCCGCCTGAGCGCGGCCGCAGCTTCCGCATAGTTCCGTAGCCGGGTTTCGGCCCGGTCCCGCTCCACTTTTGCGGCTTCGGCGTCGACGGCGGAGGCCTGCCGCATGACGGTGAACAATTGGGCGCTCCGCGGATTCACCTCGGCAAACCAGTCGGCCAACAGCGCCAGGACCGCTCCGGCGTCGGCGGCTGCGGCAGTCCGCTCGCGCATGGTCTCCGGCACGGAACGGGGGGCGTCCGGACCCGCCGCCGTCGCGTCGACCACGGCGGAGAGCAGCGCAGCCTTGTTGCCGACGGAGTTGTAGATGGTCTGGACGGCCACACCTGCTTGCTCGGCGACGGCCCCGATAGTGGTGGCCACATACCCTTTGCTCAGAAACAGCTGACGGGCGGCCTCCACCACGGCAGCTTTGGTTGCGACAGCTTGAGCTAAGCGCCTGTCATTGTGCCGGATTTCCACGAAAAAAGAATAGCATTCCAGTGACTGGAATGCTATTCTAATGACCTCGGACACCTCAGGAGGCTTCGCGATGGACAGCAATGAGGCAGTGAACACGGTAATTGTGGGCGCCGGGCAGGCGGGGCTCGCCACCGGATACCACCTGAAGAAACACCGGCAAGATTTCCTCATCCTGGACTCGCAGGCCCGCGTCGGCGACGTGTGGCGGAGCCGATGGGATTCCTTGCGTCTCTTCACCCCGGCGCAGCACGATTCCCTTCCCGGCCTGCCGTTTCCAGCCGCCCGGGGGACCTTTCCCGGCAAAGACACCATGGCCGAATACCTCGAGAATTACGCCACGAACTGGGAACTCCCGGTACGCCATGGCGCCCGCGTCGTCGGCATCGAGCGGGAGGACGGCCGGTTCCGGGTGCAGTCGAGCGCCGGGTCGATCCTGGCGAGAAACGTTGTTGTTGCCACGGGCCCGAATACACAGCCACGGGTCCCGGCGTTCGCCAGGGATCTCGATCCAGGCATCCACCAACTGCACGGAGCGGAATACTCCAACCCGGACTCAATTCCGCCCGGAGATGTCCTGGTGGTCGGCTCCGGCACCTCCGGCGTCGAAATCGCCCTGGAGCTCGCACCCACGCACCGCACCTACATCGCAGGAAACCCTCCGTTCCACATTCCAGGCCCCGTGACGCGATACGCCGGCGGGCTTTGGTGGCTCTTCATCCACAAGGTGCTGAACAGATCCACCCCTGTCGGCCGCAAGGTCGCGCTCGGGTTCACCCAGCATGGCGCGCCACTGATCCGGACCTCAACGCGGGAGCTCGACGCCGCGGGAGTCACCCGCCTACCACGCCTGAAGGGCACGCGCGATGGCCAACCCCTGACCGATGAAGGTCACGCGATACCGGTGTCCACGGTCATCTGGGCTACTGGTTACCAACCGGACTTTGGCTGGATCCAAGGACTTCCCACGGATGAGGACGGCTGGCCGCTCACCCTCCGGGGCGCCGTAGAACAACTCCCAGGACTGTTCTTTGCGGGCATGCCCTTCCAATACGGGTTGACCTCCGGCCTCGTGGGCGGGGTCGGCCGCGACGCCGAACACGTCGCGGGACTCATCGCCGGCCAGGCCGGGCAAAAACGGGTCACCGCGCCCGTTATTCAAATGTGACTTTGCATGCCGGCTGTTGTAACGTCGAGGGGCGACCCAGTCCCCAACCGGGCCGCTTCCGGGTTGACGCCGAGCTCTGCCGCAACCCGGAATCCGCCAGACCCGCGGCAGAGACGGGGGACCCAGAGTCTCCGGGCCCACTTCAGGCCCTTGGGGTGAAGCCGCCACGCGCGGCCGGACGGCCTCGTCCGAACCCGACAGCTAACCTCGAAGGCGTTGAGAGGCAATCACCATGTCCCCAACCATGGATCAGCCTCGCCGTGCCCAAGTGGCGGGCGAGAGCACCAAACCAACCGGACGTCGTCGGGCCACAGACAGCGAACCGTTCATCGCTGCGCCGGCTTCCGAACCTTTGAGTTCGACGGCGGCACCCACCACCGCCGCAACCCCGACGACGGCGGCACCCACCACGCGCGCGGCCGCCCGTGCAGCCGAACGGAAGCGGGCCTCCGAAGCCAGCGATACTGCGGCCATTCAAACAGTGCCTGCTGCGGCGGCAGAACCTGCCACCGCGGCCATACCGACTGTCGCTGCCGAGACCGCGGCTCCTGCGACAGCTGAGCCGGCCACTGCGGCCATACCGACGGTGTCTGCTGCGACCTTGGCTCGCGCGACAGCAGAGTCGGCCAAAACCGAGAACGCAGCCACAACGGCACTTCCCGCGGCAACCCGCGCGGGCGCCGGTCCGGCGACCCTTACCGGTTCCTCCTTCAGCCGTGAACCACACGCCGTCCTCAAGAAGGCCGCCGCCGTCCGGACGATGAGCAACCGAATGGCAGTGGTGACAGGTGCCCTAGGCATCTTGTTGGCCGCCGGCTCCCTGGGACAAGCCCTCGAGTTGCCCTTCTTCGGCCAGGAATCCCGCGCCCAGGACGCTGCCAGCGCAGACAGCCAGGACTCCACGCAATCCGGCGCTCCTTCCACGACGCCAAGCACCTCCCCCAGCGCTGCGGGATCACCTTCGGCAGCTACCCCGAGCGCCAAGTCCGGCCAGGCCGGGGACCCGGCGCAGCATTCGCCGCAAGGACCGGTAGCTGTCGAATCGTCGAGCGTCCCTGCACCATCGATCTCCGTTCAGGTTCCTGCCCTCCCGTCAGCGCTGCCCCCAAGCCTCACCCCGGCGCCTGTTCCTTCCACCCCGGTTCCGGCCCAGCCTGCGCCGGCTCCCAGCCCCGGTCCGACCGGACCCGCTAGCCCAACCCCGACACCGGATCCGACGGATCCAGCGTCTCCGACTCCCGCACCCACAGGTTCTTGGAAGCCGCGGACCCCGGCCAGCCCCACACCGACGCCACCGCCTACCCAACCGGGCGTCGATCTTGGGTCGATTCTGGACGCAGCAACCAAGGCACTGCAGTGAGGATGGGAGGGCATCGAGCATTTGCCGTCGAGTGGCACGGACGATGCTGCCGGAACACCTGGACGCAGATGATTCAGCACCGCCCGGACCGCTGGCGCTGCAGCCTTCAGTTGAGGCAGTTCAACAAGTAGGCCAGCGCGGTTTCCGGTACCTGCGCTTCAAATCCGCGGTCGGCCAGCCCAGCGGCGCGCCTTGAGCGTTGCGTGGAGTTCGAGACGGGTGGCGCCATTCAACGGATCCGCTCCGATAAGCTGGCGGACCCTGGCCAGTCGGTTGTAGATGCTGCTGCGGTGCAGGTGGAGCTTCGAGGCCACATCCTGAACGGAGCCGTCGCTGTCGTAAAGCAGTTCGAGCACGGGCAGCAGCTCGCCGTTGCGGTCGGCGTCCTCGATCTCCTGGAAGTGCACGGAACCCGAATCGTCCCAGCCCCCGGGCGCCTGTAGCCGTTCGAACAACTGGTAGATCCCGGCCGAGCGGCTGTCCACGAGCTCGCCGAGCGGAGGATCGACGGCGGCAGCCTGGGCCGCGAGCTTCGACTGCCGGTACGCCCGGCCCAGTTGGCGAATAGCCGAAAACGGCTCGCTGATGCCAAGAATGACGCGGTCCACTTTTCGGCCGGCGCGCTTGGCGAGTTCCAGCTGATAGTGGACCAGGACCTGGGCATGCTCTGCCCGTCCGCCCGTTTCGCGGAACAACAGGACTGAGTGCGTCTCAGTCCCGGCGCTGAAAAGCACGGAATCGACCCCGATAGTGGCCTGCAGTGCGGCGGAACGGTGTGTCAGGGTCGCCGCGATCGGATCAGAGACGCCGCCACTGTCCGCAGCATCGAGCACGGTAACCAGCTGCCACGGTCCCCTGCCTTGGATCTCCTTCCATCCCGCCACGGCCGCCACCGCGTTGGACTCGCCTTGGCATGCAGCGAGGAATTCCTGCTCACGGCGGCGCCGGAACTCCGATTCCGCCGTATTGGAATCGAGCAGCAACCCCGCGAGGAGGTCCAACTCGTCCCGGACACCAGGCAATTCGGCGAGTATCGCCGTCGCGGTCTGCTCGTCAAGGTCCTGCTGGACCCAGAGGTATCCCACACGGAATCCGCGCACCAGCAACGGGACGCAAACCCGCCCGACCATCCCGAGTTCTTCATTGGCGGGTACGACGACGGGACGCACCGCGGTTGCGATGCCGTGCGAGAGCTGCCAGGCGCTGACGTCCACCGGGACACGCTTGCTGAGGAGGAAATTCACGCGCACGCGGTCGGCGTGGGACTGGTTGGAGCTGTAGGCGAGCAGCACGCCGTCGAGGTCTTCCAAGGAGAGGCCGCGGCCCAACTTGAGTGCTACGTCCTCGACGATTTTCTCCACGTCTTGCTGCATGGAGAAAACACTACTTTGCCCCACGAACATCAGGCGACACCTGACGCCCTCAATATCGACAAATGTCGAGTCGAGGGCGGCAAAAACCGCGTAATTCCGGGGAAGTCGGCAACTGTGACGATCGCCTTTCCTGTCGGCTGGCTCACAGCGGATTTATTCTGGAAGCACAGTCCCCCGCAGAGAAAAAGGCCGTTGAAGCCTTTCGAAGATGGAGCCCAAAATGATCATCGGTGTCCCCAAAGAGATCAAGAACAACGAATTCCGCGTTGCCATCACGGCCGCGGGCGTTCACGAGTTCCGCACCCACGGCCACACCGTTCTGGTGGAACGGGGCGCAGGCCTGGGCTCCGGTATCACGGACGAGGAATACTCGGTTGCCGGCGCTGAGATCGTGGCCGAGGCCGACGACGTCTGGGCACGCGCTGACATGGTCATGAAGGTCAAGGAACCGATCAAGGCCGAGTACCACCGCTTCCGCAAGGGCCTGATCCTCTTCACCTACCTGCACTTGGCCGCCGAGGCCGAGCTGACCCAGGAACTCATCAACTCCGGCGTCACGGCCATCGCCTACGAAACCGTCCAGGACGGCCGCGCGCTGCCTCTGTTGGCACCCATGTCCGAGGTTGCCGGCCGCCTGTCGGTCGTCGTCGGCGCTTCCTCCCTCATGGCTCCGGCCGGTGGCAAGGGTGTGCTGCTGGGCGGCGTACCCGGCGTCCGCCCGGCCAAGGTTGTTGTCCTCGGCGCCGGTGTTGCCGGTACCAACGCCGCCGCCATGGCCTTGGGCCTGGGCGCCGATGTCACCATCCTGGACATCAACATCAACCGCCTCCGCGAACTGGACGCCCTCTACCAGGGCCGCCTGAAGACGGTCGCCTCCAACGCATACGAGATCGAGAAGTCCGTGGTCGACGCCGACCTCGTCATCGGTTCCGTGCTGATCCCGGGCGCCAAGGCCCCCAAGCTGGTCACCAACGAGCTGGTTTCCCGCATGAAGCCCGGCTCCGTGCTGGTGGACATCGCAGTGGACCAGGGCGGCTGCTTCGAGGACACGCACCCCACCACGCACCAGGAACCCACGTACAAGGTCCACAACACGATCTTCTACTGCGTCGCCAACATGCCGGGCGCCGTTCCGAACACTTCCACTTACGCCCTGACCAACGTCACCCTGCGCTACGCGGTGTCACTGGCCAACCTGGGCGTCAGGGCTGCATTCGACCGCGACCCCGCACTGGCGGCCGGCCTCAACATCGCGGCAGGCAAGGTCACGCACCGCTCGGTTTCCGAGGCGCACAACCTGCCCCTCGTCGCCGATTGGCACAACCTGGTCTCGGCATAGTTTCCTCTCCGCCTCTCACCGGGGCGGCTTAGCGATCACGACGGCGGGGTGCGGCTTCCACGGGAAGCGGCACCCCGCCGTCGTGGTCCCACCGACGCTCGCTCGCTTTTAGGGCATTTTGGCCCAACGCTCGCTCGCTTTTAGGGCATTATGGCCCGACGCTCGCTCAGATCTTCTGAGCGAGCGTTGAAGATATCAGGCGTATTGGTGAGCGAGCGTCGGGTGAAAATAGGCCATATCTGCAGGAGCGTCTAATGGAGTACCCCCGGCCGCCTGAGCGGCTTGTCCGAGCACGACGCCGGACACTCCACGACGCCAGTTACGGCTTGACCGGGCTGCCCGGAAGAATCTCGGACGGAACCGGTTGGGGCAACGGCAGCGTGGGCGTTGGGACCTCCGGCGTCGGGATCGTAATTGGCCCCGGGCGGCCCTTTGCGATGTCGTGCAATCCATTACGCGGATCCGACTCGGACCCCGGAGCGGTAGTGCCGGGAGTCGCGTGCGGCGATGGATGCGCGGTGTTTTGGGCCCCAGGCGCAGAGGACTCCGGAGAGGGCGATCCGGGAACGTTTGTTTCCCGGGTGGGCATAGGGACCGGCTCCTGGCGGGTTCCTTGCTGTTGTGGAGCGTTGCCGCCCGATCCAGGGGTGAGCTGCGAAACAACGGATCCCACCACGGCGCCCAAGTGTTCGATCGTTCCCGGAATGCCGCCGTCGGACGCAGCCGCGGCGGTAGCTCCGGCGGCAAGGGAAGCCGCAACGGCAAGAGCCGCAATGCCGGCACGGCGCTTACGACGGCGACAAGTGGCCAGTTCATCAACAGGGGTGGCCGCGGCGCGGGCTAGCGGGGTTGTGGCCGCGACAGGAGCAGCCGCAACGCCCGCAGGTGCCATCAAAGCCTGCACAGCCGCCGATGGCTGCGGCCGGGTGCTCGCAAGGGCGCGCAGTTCCAGCAGCTCGGTCCGGATCTCGTACGCTTCGTCGAGCCCGGCTTCAGCAAGCAGGCGGTCAACGCCTTGCTCGCCGAAGGATGCGGATTTTTCGCTCATGATGTGCCATTCCTTAGTAGTGCACGTTCTCTCAGTGCACTCAATGCCCTGCGCTGCAACTGCTTCACGGCTCCTTGGGACTTGCCCATGATGTCCGCTGTTTCTTCCAACGAAAGGTCCGCCACGACCCGTAGTGCCAGGACCTCCCGATAGTCGGGATTGAGGTCCGCCAGTAGCTCGGTTACACCCAGTCCTGCGCCATGCCCGAATGCCTGGTCCTCGGCCGAAGGCGCGCGCCGCGAATCCAGATCGGATTCATAGGGCGCGGAATCAGGGGTGCGTTCCCGCTTCCGGTAGTGATCCACCATGCGCGCGTGCGCTATGGAGAAGAGCAGGGTCTTGGCCCCCTGGAGACCTCCGCGGAGGGAATCCAGTTTGGGATAGAGGGCCAGGAACACGTCCTGGGTAACTGCTTCCGGATCGTCTACGCCGCGGGCTCGCAGGTATCCAAACACCGGTCCGGAAAATTCGTTGTAGGCAGCCGTGAAGAGCAGAGCGGGATCTTCCTCGTCCGCCTGCAAATATTCGTCAGCCAAAGGGTCAAGCACCCGCGACCCCTCCATCCCACGCAGCACGGTCATCGTCCCTGGCCTAGGAAATGACCACTGCCGCCGTCTGTTGCGTCGCGGGGCTCCTTGTCATTTAGCCAAGGAGCCCCGCCGTTCAAGCGTAGCCGCAGTGTTACGGGCTGACAGAATCGGACGGCACGTGCACCGGTGCGGTCGGCACGTGGGACGGCACAGCCGGGACGGCCGGTACAGCAGGAACGGCCGGTGCAGACGGCACGGCGGGAACAGCCGGTACGGCCGGCACTGCGGCGTTTCCATCGGCGTCGGCCTTGGCGGAAGCAGATCCGTCAGCGTTCAGGCCGGCGGCCTTGCCTTCGCTCACGACGGTGGCGCAGTGTGCGTTGACGTTGGCCTCGCCGCCAGCGGCGACTACCAGTGAGGAGTAACCGGGTACCTTGGCGTCAGCCTTCAGGCCGCCGTTGAGGAGGGCGGTGCAGAGGCCGAATGCCTCAGGCGAGGTGGCTTTGGCTGAAGCGGCTGCCGCTGCGGCCTTGGACTTTGCGTCGTCGACGGCGTCCGTGGCCTTGGACTTGGCATCGGCAGCGGCGTCAGTTGCCTTGGACGTTGCCGTCTGGGACGCGTCGGCAGTCTTGGACAGCGCGGACTCGGCTGCTTTGGACGCTACCGGAGCCGGGGCGCCGAGCAGCTCGTGGGCGCTCTTCTGCAGATCGTTGGGAAGTGCTCCGTTGAAGGCTGCGACGCCGGTTCCGCCAACCGCTACAGCTCCGGCAGCGAGGACGCCGGCGGCGATTTTGCTAGTGGCAAGGACAGTGAACAAGGACATGAAACCCTCCGACAAACGTTTTGGGACTACTCCGGCAGCGGCTTTGTCGCTACTGGATGATCAGTGCGGACGTTGCCCACACTCCCCTTACATCGCTGGCGGTCCCGTCGAAGTTACGCCCTTATCCAAAAAACTTTCAGGCGAGTGTCCGGGCCTGCTCAATCAGCTTGAGTACCTCGACTGGCCCGGCCGGATCCACGGGGAGCGGCAAAGCGGAGGCGGCACCGCCGTCGGCGATCTTCTCCGCAAGGATCCGGTAGAACTCCTGGTAGGCGCCGCGCTCGGTGGGTACCGTGGTCCGCACGCCGTCGATTTCCAGGGTGCCGTAGTGGTGCGGATCGTCGACGCCGTAGGCGCCATCGGTGGGCCGGCCGCCCGCCACGATGAACGGTTCCTGGGGGTCGATTCCGAACTTCACGAATCCACCCTTGCTCCCCAGGATGCGGAAGCGCGGTGCGTGAAGCTGGCTGTTGACGTTCATGGCGACGTGGCTGAGCACTCCGGAAGCGTGTTGAAGGACCAGGAAGACGTCGTCGTCGGCTTTCTCCCGGGGCCTTCGGGCAAGGATTTCGGCATGGATGACTTCGGCGGGACCGAACATCTGGAGGGCAAGGTCAAGCAGGTGGGTTCCCAGGTCGAAGAGCAGCCCACCGCCGTCGTCGGCCGTGGCGCCGGCCTTCCACGCCTTGCTGATTTCGGGCGCCCACCGTTCCATTGACGCCTCGCAGCGCATCACGTCGCCCAGCGTCCCGGCGTCGAGCAGCTTCTTCACGGTGAGGGCGTCGCCGTCCCAGCGGCGGTTTTGGTAGACGGTGAGCACACGGCCCAGCTTCGCGGCCAACTCGATCAGCTCCTGCCCCTGCGCGCTGGTCACCGCGAACGGCTTGTCGACGACGACGTCGAGCCCGGCTACCAGCGCGGCTTTCGTGAGCGGGTGATGGGTCGCAGGCGGCGTGCCGAGCACCACGAGGTCGAGGTCACCGGCAAGCGCCAAGACGTCTTCCGGACTGTCCACGACCCTCGTGCCGGGATACCGTTCCTGCGCTTTGGCCTTACGGCCCGCGTCCGAAGTAACGATGACGTCGAGGGAATACGCCGGATTGGCTGCGATGAACGGCGCGTGGAAGACGCTGCCGGAAAGGCCATAGCCGACGACGGCGGTGCGGATCGGTGTGTGGGTCATGCCGCTACGCTACCGGGCGAAGGTGGCCCGGCGAAGGTTATGTCAGCAGTCTTTCAGCAGGCGCGTAACGAGCTCTCGCCACGACGCAGCCAGGCGCTCCGGGGCGACTCCATGGGCGCGGAGGGAATGGAGCATGCGCTCGGGATCCAGCGTGGCGCCGAGGGAAAGAGCTAGCAGCCATGGATCGCGGTCCAGGCCCGCTTCCCGCAGCAGCATCTCGATGTGCCGGTGCCACAACACGACCGGCGGGGCGTCGTGCCGGTTTTGCGGGGAATGCTCCGCCGCAGCACGGGCCAGCTCGCCGTATTCTTCGACATATTTGATGCGCGCTTCGCCGAAGGCAATGAGCCGTTCAAGTGGGGGCGCTCCGGGGCCTAGCGGCGGCGGACCGAAGATGAACTCGCGCTGGAATTCCGCCTCGGCATCGCTCAGGAGGGTCATCATGAGTCCGGCCCTGCTGCCGAAACGGCGGAAGACCGTTCCCTTCCCGACGTCGGCCCGGCACGCGAGCATGTCCATCGTGACGGCGTCCACTCCGTGTTCGGCCACGAGATCCCTGGCAGCTTGAAGGAGCCGTTCGCGGTTACGCGCGGCGTCGCTGCGCTCCGGCGGCGTCCCGAAAGGCGAACCGGGCCGGATGGGGATGAGGCTCACAGAAACATTCTAGCCTTGGGAATATTAAGCGGACCGCAGTCCGTTTAGAATCTACGAAGGCAGCAAAAGCCTCCAAAACCGAGCGCCTGCGGCACCGTCCGCGGCCAGACCCAAGGAGTTCCCATGTCCAAGAACACCGTTCTCGCCCTTGTTGGCAGCCTCCGCGCCGATTCCCACAACCGCAAGCTCGCCGAAGCCATCCAGCTCAACGCCCCGGAAAACGTCGAAGTACAGATCCACGGCTCCCTCGGCAACATCCCGTTCTACAACGAAGACATCGACGTCGAAGGCCAGGTTCCGGCCGAAGCCGCAGCCCTCCGCGCTGCCGCCGCCGAAGCAGACGCCATCCTGCTCATCACACCGGAGCACAACGGCACCATGCCGGCGTCGCTCAAGAACGCCATCGACTGGCTGTCCCGCCCGTTCGGCGCCGGCGCGCTGGCAGGCAAGCCGACCGCCGTCGTCGGTACCGCCTTTGGCCAGTTTGGTGGCGTCTGGGCACAGGACGAGGCCCGCAAGGCCGCTGGCATCGCCGGCGCCAAGGTCCTCGAGGACGTCAAGCTTGCCGTTCCCGGCTCCATGATCCGCTTCGCTGAACTGCACCCGAAGGACGACGCCGAAGTTGTCGAGCAGATCAAGGGCATCTTCGAGCCGTTGACCGCCGTCCAGGAAGACGTCGCAGCCTAGTTCCCCCGCTCGCCGCGAGAACGCCCCCGTCCAGCCGTTGAGGCGTGGGCGGGGGCGTTCTTTGTCGATACGATGGCGGCATGGCCGACTACAACCGCCATCCCGACGTCGATGCCTACCTTGAGGCCCTCCCGGACTGGCAGCGCGCCATCGGAGAGCAACTACGCGATCTCATCCACGAAGCCGAGCCTGAAATCGTCGAAACGATCAAGCGCCGCACCCGGCCCTACTTCGTCCTCGAGGGCAACGTTTGCGCGTTTCTCGCAGCCAAGGACCACGTCAACCTGTTCCTCTACGACGGTGCGATTGTTCTCGACCCGGACAACATCATCACATCGGGTCACGACAACAAGACCGCCCGCATGATCACCTTCCACCAGCACGGGCCGATTCCCCGCGCGCCCCTCATCACCATGCTGCGGCAGATCGCGGCGAACAACCGTGCCGGCGGTTGGCGGAAGATCAAGGGAACGGACTAGCCGGAACGCGCTTCGGAACGGAAGCGCGTCGCCGCGCCGCTACCATTCCGTGACTGAGCTGAGGCCGAACCGTCATGGACGGAGCGGCCCACACCCGATCGGCCAGCCGTAACGTTGAGTTACAGGCACCAGGAGTGATCAGGGCAAAGCGCGGGGGCTTTCATGCGGGTCGGACGCGGCGTGAAATGCACGACGACGGCGGTCGCCGCGCTGTGCCTATCCCTCGCGCCCTGCCTGGCTGGCTGCGCTTCCCCCGGCGGCACCGATCCGGGCGGCTCACTCTCCACACAACCGGCCTCACCGGGCTCCGTCCAGGTGACGCAGGAGCCGGTAGCTGGCCCGATTCCCATGCCCCTCCCGGCGCCTCCCCCGTATATCAACCCGCCGCCCGCGGCTCCGCGGCCGACCGCTGCGAGCCCGCAGGCGCCCGTAGCCGCGCCGGTTCCCGCGCCCCTCCCGACCGCCGGAGAAGCGACTGGGACTTTCGTGTATTTCGTGGCAATCGGCGACGGCGGCAGCCGCGGCGTGCGGTTCGGCTGTGACGACAGCCTCGTGGCCGTCCACGTCACCACCCCTCCCGGCAGCGACCGCTTGGCAGGGGCAATGGCGCAGTTGCTGGCGCCCGACGGCACCGCGTCCCGGGCAGGTTTGTACAACGCGCTCTCGGGTTCCGCGCTGCGCTACGTTTCCGGCTACCTCGACGGCACCACCGCCGTCGTGAACCTGAGCGGTTCACTTCGCCCTGCAGGCGTGTGCGACAACCCGCGGATCGAGACTCAGCTGGCGCAAACCGCGGTGGCGGCTACGGGAGCATCCCAGGCAGCGATCTACATCGACGGGAATGCCCTGGCGGACGTCCTGAGTCTGCGCTGAGGTGGCCAGTCACTCGAAGAGCGCATCCATATCTGCGTAGCTCCGGCTTCCGGCGAGGCCCGACCAGTTCCCGTCGCCAAGAACTTCCATGGCCAGCCTGGAGACCTTCGCGTAGGCCGCCCTGGCAGTACTGCCGCCGATGCTGATCCGCCGCACGCCGACGTCGTGCAGTTCTCCGGGCGACGGCGAACCCAAGCCGGCCAACGCATTGAGCGGTACGCCGATCCGCCGGGAAAGTTCGTGCAGGACATGGAGGTCCGCCAAGCCGGGCACGAATATTCCGTCCGCCCCTGCCCGCTGATAGGCATCCGCCCGGCGCAGCGTTTCCTCATATGCAGTGTCCGGGAACTTTCCAGACCAATAAGTGTCCGTTCGCGCATTGATGAACAGCCGGACGCCCGCGTCCTCGGCAGTCTGCCTGATCAGCGCGATGCGTCTGGACTGTTCAGTGATCTCGCTCAACGGCTGGTCCGCCGAGTCCTCGATGTTGATCCCGACGGCGCCCGCGTCCAGCACCGCTCGAACCGTGGCCTGGAGTTCTTCGTCTGCGCGTCCGTACCCGGTCTCGATATCCGCGGTCACGGGCAAGCGGGTGGCCTTCGCTATCCGGGCGAGCGCCTCCATTGCGAGGTGCCGCGGAAGGTGGTCCCCGTCCCGGTACCCCAGGCTCCAGGAGACAGCCGAGCTGGAAGTCGCCACCGCCGTCGCGCCCGCTTCCTCGACCATCCGCGCAGACGCGGCATCCCACGCATTAACCAACACCAACGGCGCATGCGGCACGGCATGGAGCTCGTGGAAGCGGAGGGCCTTGGATTCGAGTTCGGGGTGCGTCGTCATTGCTCTATTCCAGCCTTCCTATGTCCGGACGTAAAGCGCTTCGCACCGCGAATCCAAAAAATGGGATGAAACATCCGTTGCCCAATTGGCAACTCCGGGGAGTATCCTTTCCATGTGACCCACGAAACATTGGACGCCGGGCCTGAATTGCCCGCGGAAGCAATCGACGCAATAGAGCGAGCAGCAACTGCCGCCCACCGCCACGAGGAACTTTTCTCGGAGCGCGCCGCCAACATCAAGCAGTCCGCTGTGCGTGACGTCTTCGACATTTCAATGCGGCCGGGACTCGTGTCCCTCGCTGGCGGAAACCCCTATCTGCAGTCCCTGCCCCTCGAGAAGCTCGGCCAGACCGCGGCCCGCATCATCGCGGAAGAAGGCATGACGGCACTGCAGTACGGCGGCGGCCAAGGCACCGAGGAACTGCGTACCCAGATCTGCGAGATCATGGCCGCGGAGGGCATCATGGACGCCCGCCCGGAGAACGTGGTGATCACCGCCGGTTCCCAGTCGGCCCAGGATGTCGCCACGAAAGTCTTCTGCAATCCTGGCGACGTCGTCCTCGTGGAAAACCCCACCTACGTGGGTGCCCTGAACACCTTCGAGGCCTACCAGGTCCAGGTTGAGACCGTGGACATGGACGACGACGGCTTGGTTCCGGAGCTCCTCGAAGCCAAGATCGCTGAGCTTCAGGCCGAGGGCAAGACCATCAAGTTCCTCTACACGATCCCCAACTTCAACAACCCCTCCGGCATCACGCTTGCTCCGGCGAGGCGTCAGCGCATTGTCGATATATGCCGCAATGCGAATATTCTGGTGCTCGAAGACAACCCTTACGGTCTTTTGCGCTTCGACGGCAAGCCGTTGGAACCAATGCGTGCCGCGAATGAGCACGACGTCATCTACATGGGCTCGTTCTCCAAGATCTTTGCCCCGGGACTGCGCATCGGGTGGGCCCTTGTACCCGAGCACTTGCAGCGGCGCTTCTACCTGGCTTCGGAAGCCGTGACCCTATGCCCTCCCACCCTGAACCAGATGATCATCTCCGCATATCTTCGGGACTACGACTGGCGCGGGCAGATTGACACCTACCGGGCTCTTTACGAGGAACGCTGCAATGCCCTGCTGGTGGCGCTGGAAGAGCACATGCCTTCCGGGCTCAGGTGGACCAGGCCCGAGGGCGGCTTCTTCGTCTGGGTCACTTTGCCCGACGGCGTCGACACGTATCCGCTGCTCAAGAGGGCAATCGCGGCGGGGGTCGTGTTCATCCCCGGCGCGGCGTTCACGCACTCGGACGAACCATCCAACAAACTGAGGTTGGCTTTCAGCGCAGTGCCACCGGAGTCCATCGCCGAAGGTGTCCGCCGATTGGCGCCGGTTTTGCAAGAAGCCATTGATGTCATCAGCAAAGGAGCAGATATATGAGCGGAATAGTCCTCGTCGGAGTCGACGGCAGCGTAACAGCGAGAAGGGCCGCCGATTCGGCAAAGAATTTGGCGACCGCACTGGGCGCGGAACTCCGCGTCATCACCGCTTTTGAAGGCGCCCACGTGGAGGTCGTCGAAAGCGGAGGGGACAAGTGGATTCTCTCCGACGCCGACGCCGCGGAGAAGGTCGCCAGCAAAGTCGCCGCAGAACTCGCCTCCGAGCAATTGACCACCAGCTACGGGGCCGTCTTCGGCAAAGCCGGAGAGGCCTTGGTCAAGGAAGCCGAACGAGTGGGTGCCCAAGTGATCGTGGTCGGCAACCGCCGTATGCAGGGACTGGCAAGGGTTCTCGGCAGCGTTGCGAACACGGTGGCGCACAACGCGCCGTGCGACGTCTACATTGCCAAGACGGACGAACCGTAGGGAACACGCCGACCCCTGGACTTTGACGGGGATCACGCGTTGTGGTGGGCGGTCTCACCCCGATTTTGGCCGTGCGGCTAGGATGCCGCCGATAAAATTGAAGTGGCCCCCAAGGGCGCGAGCCGCCCATCACATCAACCCGTAGGGGATCCCTTTTGCTTACTCTGCAGCCGCGCCAACGCGTCGGACACGACATTCTGCTCGCCCGCCATGGCAACCACATCAGTTCCATGCGCTTCGACCGGGCGAATGACCGCATCGTGGCACTTCTCGACGACGGCTCGGTAGACAGCGCCCCGAACATGATCTCCCCGTTGCTCCAGATGCCGGAGACCTTCCGCAGCATCCTTCGCTCCGACTGGAAATTGTTGCTTGTGGTTGCTTCCGCGATGCTCGCCGTCGGAGCCCTGGCGATGGTGCTGTCATTCGGAATGATCGGCAGCATGAGCGATCAGCAACTGCGCGACCTCGCGCTCAGCTACACGTCCTACTAGCCCGCGGAAATTGCCGAGGCATGGCCGCTGATTTTCCACACGAGGCTGACTGCGGCCAACACCGTGATGCCGCCAATCAGTGCAAGGATCATCGCTGAGACGCTCGTCGGGGCGTGGATGAGATTGAGGACCACCAGCCCCACGACCACGGACACGAGCGCAAGCATCAGCAACGGCGCCCGCTCCTTGCGATCACTGACGTGGTGGTCGCTGAGTTTGCCGAGCCGCACCATGAGCAGGACGTAGGCCAGCGGCAGCACGCAGACAAAGAGCGCCGCCAGGACACCGAACCATATCGTGCCCGGGAAGCCTGGTTCCACCGCAGGGCTCATGAGCAGCAGGACGGATACGACGGCGGGCGGCTGGAAGACTTCCGTCAGGACCCTGGCAACGCGGTGCCGCTCTCCCCTAACGCCGCGCCGCCCGTCCTTGATGCCGCGATGCTCAGTCAAGCAGCAGGGCAGGTTCTTCGAGGATGGATGCTACGTCGGCCATGAAACGGGCAGAGAGGTCGCCGTCCACCACGCGGTGGTCGAACGAACCGCCAAGCGTTGTGATCCAGCGGGGGATGACCTCGCCGTCGAGCACCCACGGCTTTTGCTTGATGGTGCCGAACGCGACGATTGCCACCTCACCGGGGTTGATAATAGGCGTTCCGGTGTCGATGCCCAGGGCGCCGATGTTCGTGATGGTCAGCGAGCCGCCCTGCATCTGCGACGGCTGGGTCTTGCCGGCGCGTGCCGTGCTGGCAAGCTCATTGAGGGCGAGGGCCAGTTCCTTGAGGGAAAGATCCTGGGCATCCTTGATGTTCGGAACCATAAGCCCTCGCGGCGTCGCCGCGGCAATGCCCAGGTTCATGTAGTGCTTGACGTGGATCTCCGCGTTTCCGTTGCCATCGGCGTTCTCCACCCAGGTCGCGTTAACGCTCGGATTGCGCGCCGCGGCCCAAATCACAGCCTTCGAGAGGATCAGCAGCGGCGATACTTTGATTCCCTCAAAGTCCCTGGAGGCCTTGAGCCGCTTGACGAATTCCATGGTGCGGCTGGCATCCACGTCAACGAAGATACTCACGTGCGGCGCCGTGAAGGCCGACTCCACCATGGCCTTGGCCGTGGCCTTGCGGACGCCCTTGACCGGGATCCGTTCCACTCGCTGATCCTGCGGTTTCTTGGACGCACCCCAGAACGTGTCTGCTTGGTCCACCTCGGCATCGCGCTGCGACTGGTAGCTGACCAAGTCCTCGCGGGTCACTTCGCCGCGGGCTCCGGTGGGAACGACGTCGGCCAGGTCAATCCCAAGTTCACGGGCGATCTTGCGCACGGGCGGCTTGGCCAGCACCCGGTTGACGAGGCCACTGACCGTTGCACCGATGCCGGTGAGACCCGGCGCCTGGTTTGCGGATGTCTGGCTTGCGGATGTCTGGCTTGCGGTTGCGGGCTGTTGTGCGGCAACGGGCGGCAGGGCCGGAGCGCTGGGCTCTGCCACTCGCTCGACGGCGGTCTCGACGGCGGCGGGTACCGCGCTCGGCGCGGCGGCGGGTACCGAAGCAGCACCTTCCGGGCGCTTGCGCGGGCGGCGCTTGACCGCGTCGGCCTTGGGACCGGAGCCAACCAGCGGGCCGCCGGCCGGACCGCCGTCGGACGTTCCGGCGTCGTCGGGCAACTTGCCGTACATCGAGGCTTCGAAGACCTGTTCCGCTGCAGGCGCGGCGGCGGGCGTCGCGGCGGCGGTCGGAGCCGCAGGCTGCTCGGCGAGCGGCGCACCGGGCGCTGACGCGGGCGCGGTGTCACCCGGCGCATTGTCCGAAATTCCGATAATCGCGGTCCCTACTTCAACCGTGATGCCTTCGGCAACGAGCAATTCCGCCACGGTGCCGGCATACGGGGACGGCAATTCCACGAGGGACTTGGCGGTCTCGATCTCGCAGATGACGTCGTTGATGGCCACGGTATCGCCGGGCTTGACCTTCCAGGAGACGATTTCCGCCTCGGTCAGGCCTTCGCCGACATCCGGCAGGTTGAATTTCTTAACAGTCACTTAGGTCCTCGATCTCGGCTGGCCCGTCCGCGTGGCGGCGGGTGCAATCAGGGGCGGCTAGTAGGCCAGGGAACGGTCCAGGGCTTCGAGGATCTTGTCGATGTCCGGCAAGTAGTCCTCTTCCACCTTCGCCACGGGATATGGCATGTGGAAACCGCCCACGCGGATGACCGGAGCCTCCAGGTGCAGGAAAGCACGCTCACTGATCCGCGCAGCGATCTCGCCGCCGATCCCTCCGAACGTCGGTGCCTCGTGGGCAACGATCAAGCGGCCGGTCTTCTTGACGGAAGCCGTGACGGTGTCGAAGTCGATGGGGGAAATCGAGCGCAGGTCGATCACTTCGATGCTGTGCCCGTCCTCTTCCGCGGCCGCTGCTGCGGCCAGCGCGACCGGTACCAGCGGCCCGTACGCCACGATGGTGGCGTCGGAACCTTCGCGCAGGACGTGCGCCTGGAAGGGGTCCGAAGCCAATCCGGCGTTCTCGGTATCCACCTCGCCCTTGAGCCAGTAGCGGCGCTTGGGCTCGAAGAAGATGACCGGGTCCGTGCAGTCAACGGCCTGCTGGATCATCCAGTAGGCGTCGTGGGCGTTGGACGGGGTGATGATGCGCAAGCCGGCGGTGTGGGCGAACAGTGCTTCCGGTGATTCCGAGTGATGTTCGATCGAGCCGATGCCGCCACCGTAAGGAATGCGGATGACTACGGGGACAGTCAACTTGCCGCCGCTGCGGGAGTGCATCTTGGCCAATTGAGTGGTGATCTGGTTGAACCCGGGGAACACAAAACCGTCGAACTGGATTTCGCAGATGGGACGGTAGCCGCGCAAGGCGAGGCCAATAGCCGTGCCGACGATGCCGGACTCAGCCAGTGGGGTATCCACCACCCGGTCTGCGCCGAACTCCCTGATGAGTCCGTCGGTCACGCGATAGACGCCGCCCAGCGGGCCGATGTCTTCGCCCATGAGCAAGGACTTCGGGTTATTGGTGAGCGAGGCACGCAGGCCTTCGTTGATGGCCTTGGCAATGGTCATAGTGGTCATCAGTTGCCTGCCCCCTCTTCCTCGTTGCCTTCGAATCCGGCGGAGTATTCCTCGAACCAAGCAAGTTCCTCGGCCACCAAGGGGTGCGGCTCGGCATAGACACCCGCGAATGACTCGCGGAAGTTGGGACCCTGCAGGCCTTGCGTGGTGCTGCGGACGTGAGCGGCGAGCTTGTCGCCGTCGACCCTGACTTGCTCAAAGAAAGCTTCGTCGGCGAGGCCCTCGTTGCGGAGGTACTTCTCAAGACGATCCAAGGGATCCTTGCCCCGCCATGAAATCTCCTCGGCGGATTCGCGGTACTTGGTGGGGTCGTCCGCCGTCGTGTGGGCACCAACGCGATACGTGTATGCCTCAATGAGCACCGGGCCGCGGCCTTCCCGTGCGTGCTCAAGCGCCCACTCGGTGACCGCATGGACTGCGATGACATCGTTGCCGTCAACGCGGATGCCCGGGAAGCCGTATCCCTTGGCCCGGTTGAACAGCGGAACCTTGGTCTGGACCTCGGTAGGGACGGAGATGGCCCAGTGGTTGTTCTGGCAGAAGAACACCACGGGAGCATTGTAGGAAGCCGCGAAGACCATGGATTCGTGGACGTCGCCTTCGGAGCTGGCACCGTCGCCGAAGTAGGCCACCACAGCAGCCTTCGGGTCGTTGGAACCATTGGCTTCCGCAAGCTTCTGGTCGCGCTGGATTCCCATGGCGTAACCGACGGAGTGCAGCGTCTGGGCCGCAAGGACGAGGGTATAGAGATGGAAGTTGTTCTCGGTGGGATCCCAGCCACCATTCGAAATTCCGCGGAACAACTTGAGGAGTTCCGCCAGGTCCACATCGCGGGTCAATGCGACGCCGTGTTCCCGGTACGTGGGGAAGATATAGTCCTGCCGTTGGGTAGCCCGCCCGGAACCGATCTGGGCGGCCTCCTGGCCGGTGAGGGGAACCCAAAGTGCCAGCTCGCCTTGGCGCTGGAGTGCAGTGGCCTCCTGGTCGAAGCGGCGGACCTTGGCCATGTCGGCATAGAAGCCCCGGAGTTGCTCAGGATCAAGGCGCTTGGCGTAGTCCGAGAAGACTGGATCTGTCCCTAGCTTGCCGTCCGGCCCCAGCAGCTGGATCATGTCGGCCGCGGGATCGCTCGAAGCGCCTCCCGCAGGAGACTGCTGATCCAGTCCCGTTCCGTTGATCCCGGGGGTGGGCAATTGAGTTGCGCCCATTCCGTCTCCTTGCCTGCCACAGCCGATGCTGAGCAATATTCGCTGATATATGCCGATTCCGGAATGCATTCCGGAATCGGCATATCTTGGCTTTCGTCCCTTACTTTATCCGCAGTAAGGGACGCAGGGGCATTTGTTAACCGCTAGGAAGGCAGCGGCGCTTTTGTATAGGACGCACAGAGTTCCAGGAATCGAGTATTGGCCTCGACCTCTCCAATGCTGACCCGGACACCTTCGTTGCCGAAGGCCCGCACGGACAACGCCCGCTCGCCTGCCAGTCCGGCAAATTCGGCGCTATTCTCGCCAAGATTCAGCCATACGAAGTTGCCTTGGGCCTCGGGCACGAACCATCCGAGCTCGCGAAGTCCCGCGGTAACCCGGTCCCGCTCGTCCACCAGGCTTTGTACCCTTTCAACAACTTGGTCGAAATTCTCCAACGAAGTAATGGCGGCGCGTTCCGCAATCTGCGAGACAGCAAATGGGGTGGCAGCGACGCGCAGGTGCTGGGTGAGATCCGGACCGGAGACGCTGTATCCAACGCGCAGCCCGGCAAGGCCGTGAGCCTTGGAAAAGGTACGGAGGACCACGACGTTAGGGTACTTGCGGTACAACTTGATGCCGTCCACGGCGTTCTCGTCCCTGACGAACTCCTGGTAGGCCTCATCGATGACCACGACGACGCCCGCCGGAACCGACTGGATGAACCGTTCAGTTTCCTCGGCCGTGAGGATGGGACCCGTGGGATTGTTCGGCGTGCAAAGCAAGATCACCTTGGTGCGGACGGTCACGGCGGCCGCCATGGCCTCGAGATCGTGACGCCCATCGGAAAGCAACGGGATCTGGACGCTCTCCCCACCGGCCAGTCCTACGGAAATGGGGTAGGCCTCGAAGGAACGCCAGGCGTAGATGACCTCATCAGACTTGCCGTCGTGGTTCTGTCCGGCAAAGGTGGACAAGATTTGGTTGAGGGCCCCGAGGCTTCCGGCTCCGGTGACGACGTCGTCAGCGGGAATTCCCAGGAAGTCAGCGAGCGCCGTGCGCAGCTTGGTGGACAGCGGGTCCGGATACCGGTTGATGTCCGACTGATCAGCGATCGCCTCGAGTACGGCGGGGATCGGGGGTAGCGGGTTTTCATTGGACGACAGTTTGTAACTGGTCAGGCCCTCAATCGCGGCGGGCGGCTTGCCTGCGGCATATTTGGGGAGCCTGTCCACCACCGGGCGGGGACGCACGCCCTCCGGTGCGTTGTCAGAAGAATTCATGGCACCAGCCTACTTGCAGGGCTTCGGGCCATGCTCGAAGCCCCTTGGCCTGTGCACATGAAAACCGGCGCATGTGAAAACGATCGCGTGTGAAACCGGCGCATGTGAAAGCATGGGCGTATGGGTTCATTCATTGTGCGTGTCCTGATCAACGGACTGGCCCTCTGGGTTGCCAGTTGGATTTTGCCTGGGATGGATATTTCCACGTCGGCAACTACCAATGCGGTAAGCAACGCGGGGGTCACTCAAGGGGGCGACACTTTGGGCGTGGTTCTTGCCTATCTCTTCATAGGGCTCATTTTTGGCATCGTCAACGCCTTCGTGCGGCCTCTGGTCAAGCTACTCTCCCTTCCGATCACGATCCTCACCCTCGGCTTGTTCACGATTGTCATCAACGCGGCCATGCTGTCCCTGACAGCCTGGCTCAGTAGCTACACGCCGGTACACCTCACCATCGACCGTTTCTTCTGGACCGCAGTTCTCGCGGCGATCATCATCAGCCTGATCTCCATGGTGGCCAGCTGGATTCCAGGCGGTAGGCGGTAACAGGCCGTGAGAGGCCGTAAGTGGCCTTAAGTGGCCTTAAGCCAGCATGTTCCTCGGCTTTCCTCACCGCCCTCCCCGAGGGGCCGGGGGCGCTTCGCGGTTCAGCTTGAACCGGCTCACCTTGGCCACTCCTCCGGCGCCCAGTATCCCGCCCAGAGCGGCAGTGGAAGCGGCCAGTGAAGGATCGGAACTGAGCTGCACCAGCTTCGCCCCTTCCTCATAGCGTGAGAGCTTGTGTGCCGGCCCAATGCCTAGGTCCTCACCGGGTTCCAGGATCACCGGACTGGTCATGGTGACCGTGACTCTGTCCTTGGTGTCCGGATTCGCTTTGCCTTCCGCGCCGGGTACCCAATCCTGTTCGTGCTCCAAGTGCAGGCTCCCGATGCCGGCCTGCGGGGTAATCCCGCCGACGGGCGATCCAGCTGTCACCACAAACTTGAGGTCATACTCGGCGAGGAACGCTTTGTCCTTGCTCAGGTTCATGGCGTGGATTCCGCCTTGGCTGTGGCCGACTGCCACCACCGTTTCGCCGGCCGCGGCGCCAGCCTCGAGCAACGCCTGACGGATGGCCTTGCTGGTTTCCATCGAGTTGTAACCCAGCGCTTCGGCAATCCCGGCCTCGTCCAATGGATTTCCCCCTCCCGGCGGGTTGCCTGGCTGGGTGCCCGGAATCAGCACCACCCACGCCTGTTCGCCGCCCTTATCTACCTGCATCACTTCAATTTCGCCCTCCGACGTGGCGCCGACGTGATCCAGTTCCCTGAGCATTCCTGCTGCCGACAGGTCCACGCTCTTGGTGGTTGCCTCTCCCCGGCTGACCGTAATGGGACGTGGCTTGAGGAAAGCCAATGCGGGAATCGCGACGATCGCTCTCAGGACTGCACCGACATCAGTGGGCCCGACGATTGCCCCTGCAAGGTTGGCCGCGGCCGGCGGTATCCCCACCAGCAGCTCCAATATCCGGGTCAGGTCCCGCACGGCTCCTTCGGTGGCGCCCCTCAAGCCAACGTCGAGGGGAGCAGGACCAGTCGCAGGACCTGGCATTCCCAATCCCATCCGCAACCTGATCGCCGCATGTGATTCCGCAAACTCGTATTCACGATGGCTCGCCCTGACCCCGTTGCCGATCCGCTGAAGCTGTTCGCGGACGCGTCCAATGTCCCGGCCGCTCTCACCAACGGCGATGATTGCGTTGCTGCCGCTCGCGTAGGACGAGGCCTGGTGCGGGAAGAGAGCCACCCTCACCGCTTCAGCCTCCACTTCAATGGCCTGCAGTTGGAGCACCAGTGCGTCCAGCGCGGCGGCGCCAGCAAGCAGCTCTTCGAATTGGAAATGGATTCCCCCGACTCCGCCGCGTATCCGCAATGTGCCATCCGGCTCGGGTGCTCGGGGGTGGGGTGTTCCGCCCGCGCCGATAGGAGCGACCTCGGCCATCAGAAGCCAGGCTGGAGTTTCGTAGCCACATTTTGGGCATGGCGAAGGGTCGCTTCAGCTGCCTCATGCAAGGCATCACGCCCCCTTCGAAGGGAGGCGGCCTGAAAAGCCAGCGTGGTCCGGTAGGCACGGCCGGCCGGCGACTCCCATTGCTCGAGTTGCAACTGAGCAAGCCTTGCAAGAACGGCATCGGCTTGGTCGGCGCAGATCCTCATCCGCCATCCGAGCCTCTGGATCTCCGCGCCTCGTGAAATACACTGCTGCGAATCCAGATCCGTTCCTCCGGCCGCCATAAGAATGCCGCTCAAGACGTTGCCCTCCTCCGTGTCCATTGATGTTGTGGCACCGACGCTACGTTGTGCCCCGACAGCTCGGAACCGCCGTGATGGGCTATGTGGATAACCTGTAGGAAACGTGGTCGGGGAGGGCAAGCTGCGACGTTATTCACATAGAGAAGTCCGGCTTAAGGGCGCGAGCCGAGTTCATGAAAGAATTGCCCCATGCCTGAAACCGTCGCCGCCGCTGTTACCCGTACGCCCTCTGGACGCCTGGCCCTCGCCGCGTCGCCGGAGCCGATCGCCCTGGGCCCGCTGGACGGCCGGTACCAGTCCGCCGTCGCTCCCCTGGTCGACTACTTGTCCGAGGCCGCGCTGAACCGCGACCGCGTTGCCGTCGAGGTCGAGTGGCTCATCCACCTGACCAGCAACAACGTACTTCCCGGCGCCGGGCCCCTCACCGCCGAGCAGCAGGAGAAGCTGCGCGCCATCGTCACCGAGTTCGACGCCGCTTCGGTCACGGAACTCGCTGAAATCGAAGCCGTCACGGTCCACGACGTCAAGGCAGTCGAGTACTACATCGGCCGCCGCCTCCCGGCGATCGGTATCGAGAAGCTGACCGCGATGGTGCACTTCGGCTGCACATCGGAAGACATCAACAACCTTTCCTACGCCCTGGGCGTCAAGGGCGCAGTGGAAGATGTCTGGCTCCCTGCAGCCCGCGCCTTGGTGAAGCAGATCGAGGCAATGGCCGAGGAGAACCGCGCCGTCCCGATGCTTTCCCGCACCCATGGCCAGCCGGCCACTCCCACTACCCTTGGCAAGGAACTGGCCGTCATCACGCATCGCCTGAGCCGCCAGCTGGACCGCGTTTCCAAAACCCAGTACCTGGGCAAGATCAACGGCGCTACCGGCACGTATGCTGCGCATGTCGCTTCCGTTCCCGGCGCCGATTGGCAGGCCGTAGCGCAGTCCTTCGTTGAGGGACTGGGGCTGACGTGGAACCCGCTGACCACCCAGATCGAGAGCCACGACTGGCAGGCCGAGCTCTACGCGGACGTCGCCCGCTTCAACCGCATCCTGCACAACGTCTGCACGGATATCTGGAGCTACATCTCGATTGGCTACTTCCGCCAGATCCCGGTAGCAGGCGCCACCGGCTCCTCCACCATGCCGCACAAGGTCAACCCGATCCGCTTCGAAAATGCCGAGGCCAACCTGGAGATTTCCAACGGCCTGTTGGACACCCTGGGCGCCACGCTGGTTACCTCCCGCTGGCAGCGAGACCTGACCGACTCTTCTTCGCAACGCAACATCGGCGTCGCATTCGGACACTCGCTCCTTGCGATCTCGAATGTCGCCAAGGGGCTGAAGGCCCTGGACGTTGCCGAGGACGTACTGGCGGCCGACCTCGACACCAACTGGGAAGTCCTGGGCGAAGCGATCCAGATGGTCATGCGCGCCGAGGCCATCGCCGGGGTCGCTGGAATGGAAAACCCGTACGAGCGGCTCAAGGATCTCACCCGCGGCCAGCGCGTCGATGCCGTCCGCATGCAGGAGTTCGTCTCGAGCCTGGGATTGTCTCCCGAAGCCGAGGCACGCCTCCTGGCGCTTACTCCAGGCAAGTACACGGGCATCGCGGACCAGTTGGTGGACCACCTGAAGTAGCGGCCACATGGGCCCTGCGTTTCCGAATCGACGTAAGGAATTGTGTCAGCATGAGGCTCTTGCTTATCCGCCACGGGCAGACCCCTGGAAACGTCTTGGGGCAGTTGGACACGGCGTTTCCCGGTCCGGGACTGACTGAACTTGGCGAACGCCAGGCCGCTGCGCTCCCGGAGTCCCTCGCCAACGAAGACATCACGGCCATCTATGCATCCACGCTGGTCCGCACCCAGCTGACCGCCGCCCCGCTTGCAAAAGCCCTCGGGCTCGAGGCCACTGTATTGGACGGCCTGCAGGAGATTGAGGCCGGGGCCCTGGAGAAACTCACCGACCACGAGTCGCACCACCGGTACATGAGCACCGTTTTCGACTGGACCGACGGGGAACTCGACGTCCGCATGCCGGGAGCTGGTGATGGACACGAGT
This sequence comes from Arthrobacter sp. efr-133-TYG-120, assembly GCF_030209785.1. Classification (NCBI taxonomy): domain Bacteria; kingdom Bacillati; phylum Actinomycetota; class Actinomycetes; order Micrococcales; family Micrococcaceae; genus Arthrobacter; species Arthrobacter sp. efr-133-TYG-120. The sequence continues at coordinate 79,355 of NZ_JARVRI010000008.1, read as the reverse complement.
TCTTCGCCCGCTACGACGCTGCCATTGCCAAAGTGGCAGCGTCGGGCGACGAAACCGCCGTCGTGGTCAGCCATGGTGCCGCGATCCGCTGTTGGGCAGGCCGCCGTGCCGTGGATGTTGGCCGTGAGTTCGCCGCCACCCACCAACTGCAGAACACCGGAATCGTGGTGCTCGAAGGCGATCCGGAGACCGGGTGGCGGCTGCTGCACTGGGACCAAAGCCCCGTAGGCGGACTTGCCGTGGCCGACCGGACGGTCGAGGATCCCACCGGCGACGCCGTCGAATAGGGGCTGGTTGGGGTCAGTTCCGCCTCACCGGTATTTCTCCGGACGCTTACGCGGAGGAAACACCGCGGTAACCCCCGCTTCTTAGGCTTGATAGGCATAACCCCCTTCGGCGAAAGAGGTTCCGATGCAGACAAATCCGCGGCTCAACATCAGACAGGTCACCTGGGCAAACCCGGTGGGTGCGGACCTCCGCGCAGCGCAGCAAGCGGAACTGGACGCACGTTTCGGCAACTCGGACCACGAGCCCGGACCCGCGCCGTCGGAAGCAGATACCGCCGTCTTCGTTGTAGCCTACGAAAAGTGTTCCGGCCAGCCCCTGGGTTGCGGAGGGCTAAGGATCCTGGATGCCGAGACGGCCGAAATCAAGCGGCTATACGTCGTCCCGTACGCCAGGGGCTCAGGAGTGGCGAGTTCAATCCTTGCCGCGTTGGAGGCGCAGGCACATGCCCACGGTTTCAGCATGATCACCGCGGAAGCGGGTTCGGCCCAATCGGACGGCCGCAGCTTCTACGAAAGCGCCGGCTTCGCTGCGGTGCCAAATTTCGGCCCCTACATCGGTGTCACCCACTCGCAGTGCTACGCCAAGCCGATCGATTCGCACAGCGCATCGCACACTGCAATGGCGTGAGGCACAGGGGGATGGCCTAAGGACGGGACCGGATCAATCCAGGCTGCGTCCGCCTTGGCCCAGATGTGCCCGATTCAGGGCTTCGATTTCTTCGTCGCTCAGGTCGTCGAAGCTCTTGGCCTCGTGTTTGTCGCTCCGGGAGAAGCGGACAAACATCAGGATGATGAGGGGAAGATCCACAATCTCTGCGAGGAACCACATCAGGTCTCCCGCGAGTTGCTGGTCGCGCAAGGGTGAGGGGAACCAGCCTGGCTGATTGCCCAAAACTGACGTGGCGCCGTCGAGAATTCCCGGGCTGAGCCGCATCAGGACCCCGGGCACCGCGTCGGCAAGCAGCTCAATGAATACAAAGATGAACTCGACGACAATGAGCGATGAGGTGCGTCCTGCGCCGTCTTCCATGATCGGTACGGTCATGAGGAGGCCCATGACGGGCACGAGCAACGTCAGGATGACGTCGGCGGCGGGGTTGGTCCGCAGCACGTAGAAAAACGGGGTCAGGAACACTGTGAACATTGCGAGCCCCAGAAGCGCCGCCACGAGCGTGTTGCTGAGCATGCGAACGAGCCGGTGCCCGAGCACAGCTTCCACCCTCGCCGCACCCGCGCGGCCAAGGGTCTGCCTGGCAAGGGTTAACGGCTTGCCCAGGCCAACCAACAGCGGGACCACAAACAGATAGGACGTCACTTTGAGGGTGAATGCCCACCTCAGGTCGTGGCTGTAGGTTCCCGGGAATCCAAAGCTCAGTGCCGCGAAGCTACCCAGGCCAAGGGCGAAGAAGGCAAAGGAGTTCCACAGGGGCCAGCGGATATCACGGCGCTTGGCAGCAATCAGGCCCTTTGAATACAGGGCGACTGCGGCAATAAGAATGACCAGGGCAGGCCAGTTCATGGACCAGGCGCCCAATACAGCGTCCAACGGTGGCATGGTCAGTGTTCCAAGCCGGAAGGCCGGGCGCTCAGCCAGGCGCTCAGCCAGGCGCTACGGCGGGTTTTGTCGATCTTCATGGTGTTCCTCCAGCGCGTTCCCGGTGTACCGCATGGTGCGCGAATCGGCGTGTCGTGTTGTGCCCTGAACCGGGTGCACCGTATCCATGTTACGGAGTCGCGCCAAGCATGGCACGCCGCAGGAGACGCAGGCGCCCGGCCTCGGCTAATCTCGCATTATGGAAAAGGCTGACATCACGTTCCGGACGCGCAAGTGGATACGCCCGGAGGACCTCAACGCCAACGGCACGCTGTTCGGTGGAAGCCTGCTGAAATGGATCGACGAGGAAGCGGCAATCTACGCAATCCTCCAGCTTGGAAACGGCCGCGCCGTCACCAAGTACATCTCCGAGATCAACTTCGTCAGCTCGGCCGTCCAAGGCGATCTGGTGGAGATGGGCCTGACGGCGGTCCGTTTCGGCCGGACGTCTCTGACCATGCGCGCGGAGGTGCGCAACATGATCACCCGCGACAGCATCCTGACCATCGAGGAAATCGTGTTCGTCAATCTCGGCCACGACGGCCGCCCGGAACCGCACGGCTACACGGAAATCACCTATGACCGTGACCGCATCCCGACACACCACCTGACGCAAGCCCTCCACGAGGACTGAGCGCCCGACGTCGGGCCCTCCCTAAGCGGCGGGCCCGCACCAAAGCTCCTTTCCCCGGAAACGGGTGCTGGCGGCCGCGAAATTCGCGGCCGCCAGCTTGTATTTCCAGCAACGGGAGTGATGTCACTGGAACTTCGGGGCGCCCAGACGGGCGCGGCGCCTCAAGGGAGGCGGGGGGTCAGCGCCTGTCGAAGGTGAGACCACCGGGGACCTGGAACGTCGGCATAAGTTCCAGCATGCCCACATTGACGTGGCGCGGGGTTTCGATGGCGTAATCGAGCGCGTTGACGATGTCGTCAGTGGTCAACGACTCGTAGCCTTCGTAGTACGTCTTCCATGCTTCTTCCATGGCTTCAGGCGTGCCGCCCATGTTCCGGCCGAAGATCTCGGTTTCCACACGCCCCGGGCAGATCTCGGTCACGCGGATGCGCTTGCCGACCGTATCGTTCCTGAGCTGGCGGGAGATCTGGTGCACGGCGGCTTTCGTGGCGTGGTACACCGTGTGGCCATAGAAGTTGTAGACGCCTGCGATCGAGCTGATGTTGATGACGTGGCCAAGGTCGCGCTCCACCATGCCCGGCAGGACCAGCCGCGTGAGCTGAAGCAGGCCGCGAAGGTTGACGTCGATGAGCTCGTCGATGTCCTGCTCGGACGAGTCCAGGAGGTTCCCGGGCCGGGAAACTCCGGCGCAGTTGACCAGGACGTCGACCTTCAGCTCGCTCACGACGGCGGTCAGGGCAGCTGTGTCGGTCAGGTCAACTACGTGCGGGATGGCACCCGTACGATCGGCCAGTTCGCTGAGGCGTTCCTCGTTGCGGGCCACGGCGTGAACGGTCAGGCCCCTTTTGGCCAGGCGCTCCGTGATCGCGGCACCCATACCGGTTGACGCTCCGGTGACGAGGGCGGTGGTGTAGTCGGAAAAAGACATCGGTTCTCCAAAGAGTGGAAATGGAAGGCACGAACTGTGCCCGGAGGTCAGCGGCGCCTAGGCGTCGCGCAGGGGTTCGTGTGCCCGGTCCTTGACCGTGCTCACGGCTGCGAGCGTGCCGAGTGCCGTGATCACTGCGTAGAAGGCCGGCATGTAGATGTTGCCGGTGCTGCTGATAAGCCAGGTCATCAGCAACGGAGCGGTTCCGCCGAAGAGCGCGGAGGAGATGTTGTAGCCGAGGCCGTAGGCGGAGTAGCGAACCCGGGTGGGGAACAGCTCAACGATCAGGATGTGGATGACGGCCGTGTGGCCGGCGAAGACGATGGCCATGATCGAGGCGCCAAGGATAGCCAGGCCCATGTTTCCCGTTGCGATGAGGGCGTAGGACGGAATGCCCAGGATGGTCATGGCGATGGCGGAGCCGGCGATGACTTTCTTGCGGCCGATGCGGTCGGAGAGGGCACCCATGAAAGGAATGGCGATGCAGATGACAACCAGGCTGCAGGCGGTGATGAACAGTGCCTCGCCGATGGTGAAGTTGAGCTGCTTGCCTTTGAGGAACGTAGGCATGTAGGAGAACAGGACGTAGTAGCCGGAGCCGTTCATGAGCGGGATGAAGAGGGCAAGAACCATGGCCCGGCGGTGCTCAGCGGACTGGAAGGCTTCCTTGAGCGGGTTCTTGGAAAGGCCGCCTTCTTCCTTGAGCTTGGTGAAGTTGGGGGTGTCCGCGATGGCCTTGCGGATGTACCAGCCGATGACGCCCATGGGAATGGCGACCAGGAAAGGAATGCGCCATGCGAAGGAGCCGAAGCCACCGCCGTCGATCGCGGCCTGGGTGAGCCACGGAGACATGGAGAACGCCACAAGGGTGCCGGTGAGGAGGGCTGCGAACGAAGCGATCTGCGCGTAGGAAGTGATGATGCCGCGCTTGCCCTCGGGGGCATGTTCAGCGAGGAAGGTCATGGCGCCGGCGGCTTCGCCGCCGACCGAGAAGCCCTGCAGGAGCCGCAGTAGGACGAGCAGGATGGGAGCCGCAATGCCGATGGCCGCGTACGTGGGCAGGATTCCGATACCGGCTGTGGCGACGCTGATCAGCAGAATGACGAAGACCAGTAGCTTTTGCCTGCCGATCCGGTCGCCCAGGTAGCCGCAAACAACCGCGCCGAGGGGCCGGACGAAGAACGAGACGGCGTAGCCGGCGAAGACGAACAACAAGGCGTTGTCCGGGTTACCGGGGGCGAGGAACACCAAGGCAAGTGTTCCGGCCATAAACGCGAAGATGCCGTTGTCATAAAGTTCCACGAAGATGCCAACGCAGCCTGCGGTGACAACCTTGCGCGTTTGACGGCCTGTGAGCCGTTCATGCTGCACTTGTGCAGCGTTGGTGTTAGCGGTCATGACATTTCCTTCTTGATGTTGAGCGTAGCAACGCCTATTGGTTTTGACGACAGGTTTTTAGCTGCATGCCGCAACCGGGAGGTCCTGCCACTGGGGTCGGCATCCAATGCCAAGTAGTCCGAAGACTGTGTTGACGGATTCGCGGAGGGTTTCAAGCTGCGCCCGCGAGCGCCGGTGGGCGGAAGTTGCCTCCGCCACTGTTGTTTTCCTGAAGCGGACCTTGTCGCCCGGGCGGGCTTGGGCAAGGACGTCCAGGCCATTGCTGGTGACCACGGCGAGGACTGGATATCCGGCGGTGACGCCGCGTCCCCGGTGCAGTACCAGCAACTCTTCCCGGGAAGGAACCTCGACGGCGCCCACCGGTACCCCGCGTGAAAGCACTTCGCCACTCGAGGTTCTTTCCGGAAGTTCACCCCCGAGCCTCAGGCCGATGTGATTGCTCCGGCCACTTACGGCGTATTCCGAGGTGAAGAGCAGCTCGGCGGAATCGCCAAACTCGGCGACATCCGGACCGTCAGTCACATCGACCATCAGTTCCTGCCCCATGTCCGGCCGTTCAAGACCAAGCCGGAAGAGCGGAAGGTCGAAGTACGGTTGGCGAACAGGGCCCACGCTGCGGCGGGTCAGGAGGGTGGTTCCTTCCTTGAGCTGCAGGCCGAAGCCCACAACGGTGTCCGGGGCACAACTACCCAGCAGCGTCGGCGCCTCCACGGAACCGTGGACGGCCAGGTAGGCACGGAGGCCCCGGTTGATTCCCCGGACGGCCACCGTCTCGCCAGCACGGACCGAAACCGGTTCCCACTGGCTGCACGGACGCCCTCCGACGGTGAGGGTCAACGGAGCCCCCGTGACTGCGATCAGGATGTCGGACTGCGCTTTCATCCTGAAGTCGAGGGCCGTGATCTCCACCAGGGGATCGTTGTCCGCGTTGCCGGCAAGGATGTTGGCGGCCCGGGCCGAGTACTGGTCCAGGGCGCCGTTGACCGGAAGCCCAAAGCGGGGTCCGCGGAACCGGCCAAGGTCTGTGACCACGGCGTTACCGGGTTGCTGGATGAGGATGTGCCCGCTCATGGCCTTGGTTCCAGTTCCTTGCCGACGTAAGAGCCGAACTCTCCGGCCTCGATGCGACGGAAACGGAGAATGTCTCCTGGCTTGTAAGGGACAAGTGGTTCACGGCGAATGTTCAGGACAGTCAAAGGGGTCTGACCGATGACGCACCAACCACCCGGTGCGGACGCGGGAGCGATGACGGCTTGGCGTCCGGCCACGGCCACTGCCCCGGCCGGGACGCTGAGCCGCGGATCCTTGAGGCGGGGCACAGGCTTGGGGAAGGCGGGACCGTCCATCATGGGCGAGCCGGCAGGAGCACCCAGGCAGCGGACGGTGTAAGTCTTCTCGGTGTGGATGCGGATGACTTCCTCGGTGGAGATGCCCTGGTATTCGGCTACTTTCTCCAGGTCGGGACCGTATTCGCCGCCATAGACCACCGGAACATCAAATTCACGGGGTGCCTTTGCTGCGCCGGCGGACCGGCCCATTTCGAGGAGCCCCAGCTTGACGAACGCGCGCACCTGACGGGCCGACACCAGGACGGGGTCGAATTCCACCAGCACGGAATCGTAGGTGGGTACCGCGCCGTGAAGGCCCTCGGCGCCACAGCTCTCCAGCCAGTCGGCAAGACGGTGGACCGTGAGCCAGTTGTCCTCGCTTGCTTCGGCAAGGGCGACGACGCGCAATGCGGAGTCTCCTGATTCGTAGATCTCGGTGGGAGCCGCCATGAGAACGGACATGTCAGGCCGCCTTCCTCTTGGCATCCATGACTTCGGTCAACGGGGCAATACGGACGCCGGCCGAAACGAGCTCCGAACGGATCAGCCGGGCGAGCTCGACGGCGCCGGGGTTGTCCCCGTGAAGCAGGACGGTGTCCGCGGAGATGTCGATGTCAGTGCCGTTGGCGCATCGGATCTTGCCCTCGCACACCATGCGGACGGTTCGCTCGACAATCGCCGAGGGATCGTGCAGCACGGCGCCCGGCTGGCTGCGCGGGACCAGGGTCCCGTCTTCCTGGTAGGCACGATCGACAATGCCCACAATCGCCACGTCCAGGCCGGCGGAACGTGCCGCCTTGGCCAACTCGCCCTCCTGCGCGACCACGATCAGTTCGTTGTCCACGCGGGCAGCGGCCTCAGCCACGGCCTCCGCGTAATCCGCCCGGACGGCGACGAGATTTCCCAGCCGGCCATGCGGCGCAACGTGGGTCACTTTGGTTCCGTGGAAGGCGGCGAAGCCGTTAAGGGCCCCCAGCTGGTACAGGACATCCGCGCGCACCTCGTTGGCAGTCAGGCCCATGTCCCTGCGGCCGAAACCACGCAAGTCGGGGAAGCTCGGATGGGCTCCAATACCCACACCGCGGCGAACGCATTCAGCAACGGTGGCGTCCATGATGTCCGGATCGCCCGCGTGGAACCCGCAAGCGATATTGGCACTTGAAACGATCTCCAGAAGATCGGTGTCGCTGCCTATGGTGTAGGCACCGAATCCCTCTCCAAGATCCGCTACAAGATCAATTGTCGGGTTCACGTGGTTCTCTTTCCGTGGTTCTGCATTGGGGTCCGGCAATTCCGCTCGAACGGCTGGAATATCCGGTAAACTCAGTTGCCTTTTCGATTGAAAGTGTTTAGCTAAAATTCTTCAATCCGGGGAACTGTCGGTAATTCTTTGGTGATAGAAGTCTCGCACCCACGAACTTCGGGCACAAAGACCTATTCCCTATCACGGGATAGCTCCCGGTTATGACCTACGGCACACATGCTGGTGGGGGAGACGGCATGCTGCCGGGCCGCCGTCGTCGTCCTCCGTGGTGAAGGTCGACGACGGCGGGCGGCGGCGCGCGCGGTGGACCTGCCGCTGTTGCCGGAGGGCGATGTGCCCGAAAGTCTCATAGGGTGCTCTTTGCGTGACGATCGATTTGTGAGGCAGCGTCCCGAATGCGTCTATATTTGGGTATCGGGACAATTCGGGTGATGGGGAGTCAACGAACTGTCAGTAAATGGTTGGGAAACGCCACCATGGGGATGTGGATCTCAAATTAGTCGCTGAGAGACAGGTCACACAAAGACGGATTGTGTGTCCCTACATAGAATTTCCTTATGGCATCCAGGCCCCAAGTGGACTTGGAGGAAGGCAGACCGATGGATACGCGGAAGCTCTCATATTTTGTAAAGATCGTCGATTCGGGGAGCATCACCAAGGCCGCTGCAGCGCTCCACGTCGCCCAGCCTGCCCTCAGCCAGCAGGTGTCGGCACTGGAAAGCGATTTGAAGCAGCGCCTGCTGATCCGCAGTAAGCAAGGTGTCGAGCCGACCGCCGCGGGGCACACACTCTACCGCCATGCCCAGACCATCCTGCGGCTTGTTGAACAAGCGCGGCAGGACGTAGCGACATCCGGGGCCGCACCATCGGGCAGGGTGTCCATCGCCATCGCACCGTACAGCATGGCCTCCAGCCTCACACCGCAGATCATCCGGGAGGTCGGCCGGCGATACCCGGACATCGTGGTGCATTTGACCGAGATCTTCGGGGGCGTGCTGAGCGAAGCAATCAAGAACGGGCGCCTCGACATGGCCCTGATCTACGAGCCGGGGAAGATCCGCGGGGTTCAGTTCACCACCATGATCGTGGAAGACCTGCACCTGGTCACCCACGAAGACGTCGATGTTGCCCAGGGCCGCACTACTGTCACTCTTGAAGAAGCCAGCACCCTTGGACTGTTCCTCCCCGAAAAGAACCACACCCTGCGCCAGATCATCGAAAAGGGACTGGCCGAGCACGGGTTGCCCCTGCGGCTCGTAGGAGAAGTGGAGTCGGTTCCGTCGCTTGTCCGGCTCATCCGCGCAAACCTCGGGGCCACTGTGCTGCCGAAATCGGCTGCCGATGCGCTCTTCCCTGATGAGAACTTCAAGGTCCTGCGGATCGTCGAACCGGCCCTGCAGAGCAAGATCGCCCTGTGCACCCCCGACCACGAACCGCTGTCAGAGGCCGCCTCGGCCGTGCTCATCCTGGTCAAGGAGATGCTGCAGCAACAGTTGATCAGCAAGTACGCGGCCGATCCATCCTAGGGTTGATCCATCCATAACATTGCCTTATCCGGACAGACATCTTTGGTCTTATTCACGGGCATTTTTATTTCCTATTATCGAATTAGCAAGTAATTCGAAAGCGGCTCGCGGATTCCGTGAACCCAATCAAAGGAACAGCGGTGAAAAAGATCAGCCAGACCCGGTGGGTTTCGAATCCAACCCTCGGAACGATCAGCGCACGGACCGGATTCCACTGCCCTAGGAACGGTTTCTGGCGTCCTTTGGGCGGCGTGGGCGAGCCCCTCTTCGTCTTCGAAGGAAGCCTCATGCCGCCCCATGCCGGACACAGCATCGAGCGGTACCTGGTCGACGCACGGCCAGGACACCCCGGACTGGACTGACTCGACTAACCACCCAAGGCGCCTTGCCCCAGGCAAGGCGCCTTCTTCGTGCCCGGAAACGGGCGCGCAAAAGGCCGGCCACCGCATTCGGTGACCGGCCCCAGCGTGACAATCAGTCTTCGACCAGCAGTCCCTTGGCCTTCAGCTTTTCCGTTAGTCCGCACAACTCGATGGTGGTGCCTCCGGCGTGGTAGGCCTTGATGAGCTCGCGTTCGGCGTCGTCCCGGGCCTGGGAGAGCGCGATGACCTCCTCCGCTTCCTCACGGCGGACGACAACGACGCCGTCAGCGTCACCGCGGAGGATGTCTCCGGGGTAGATGATCTCATCGCCGAACACCAGGGGGTGGTTGATGGGTCCGAGGGTTTCCTTGACCGTGCCTTTGATGCAGACGCTGCCCGAGAATACCGGCAGGCCCAATTCAATGAGGTCCTGGGTGTCCCGCACGCCGGAATCCGTCACCATCGCCGCAATGCCCTTGGCTTTCATGGCATTGCCCAAGACGTCGCCGAACGTTCCGGCGTCGGAAAATTCCTGGGCACCGACCAGGACCACGTCGCCGGCCTGGGCGTAGTGGATGGCCACCTGCAGCATGAGGTTGTCCTGCGGGGCACAGGCCACGGTCACGGCCGGGCCGCAGAAGGACATCGAGCGGTCGATCGGCTTGATCTTGGAGCTCAGGGCGCCGCGGCGGCCCTGGGCTTCGTGGATGGTCGCGGAGGAGAACGCCGCGAGGCGGCTGACGACGTCGGCGTCGGGCCTCTGGAACTTGGTCTTGACGTGGATCATTTCCTGAATCTTTCTCTTGGCTGGCTTCTGGGGTGCCCGTGGGGCTTAGTTGAGGGCGCTGACTGCCTTGCGGATCGAGTCCACGCCGGCGTTGATGGTCTCCAGCGATGTGGCGAAGGAGATCCGGAAGTAGGGGCCAAGGCCGTAGGCCGAGCCCTGGATGACGGCGACCGCAGCCGCGTTGAGGAGGTACAGCGTGAAGTCCTGGTCGTTCTCAATGACCGTGCCGTCCGGAGCGGTCTTGCCGATGACGCCGCTGCAATTCACGTAAGCGTAGAAGGCACCCTCGGCCGGCGCGACGGAAAGTCCGTCTATGGCGTTGAGGCCTTCGACGGCGACGTCCCGGCGCTTGCGGTACACCTCCACGCTGTCCCGGACGAACGACTGGTCGCCGTTCAGGGCGGCCGCCGCAGCTGCCTGGCTGACCGAGGACGGGCAGGATGAGGTCTGCGACTGCAGCTTGTTCATCGCTGCGATCAAAGGCGCTGGACCTACGCCGTAGCCAAGGCGCCAACCGGTCATTGCGTAGGCCTTGGAGACTCCGTTGACCAGGAGGATGCGGTCGCGGAGGGTCGGAACGGCAGTGACGAGGCTGGTCACCCGGCCGTCGCCGAAGTGGATTTCGTCGTAGATCTCGTCCGTGAGGATGTAGACATGCGGGAATTCCTCAAGGACGGCACCCAGGGCCTGGAGTTCTTCGCGTGTGTACACGGCTCCCGTCGGGTTGGACGGAGCGTTGAGGATGAGCCATTTCGTCTTGGGCGTGATGGCTTCGCGGAGGGCGGCTGGTGTGAGCTTGAAGCCGGTGTCTTCTCCGCAAGCGACGATCACGGGCGTGCCGTCGTTGGCGAGGACCATGTCCGGGTAGGACACCCAGTACGGTGCGGGGACGATGACCTCGTCGCCCTCGTTGAGCGAAGCCATGAGTGCTACGTAGAGGACTTGCTTGGCACCGCCGCCGATGGTCAGCTGGTTCGCTTCGTAGCGCACGCCGGTGTGGCTTTCAATCCGGCGGAGGATGGCGGTCTGCAGTTCCGGCGTTCCAGTCACCGAGGTGTACTTGGTCTGGCCGGCGTTGATCGCTTCGATCGCTGCCGCCTTGATGTGGCCGGGGGTGTCGAAGTCCGGCTCGCCGACGGTCAGGTCGATGATCGGGATGCCTTCGGCTCGTAGTTCACGGACGCGGGCGGCGGCCGCAACGCTCGCTGAGGACTTGATGCGTGTGACCCTCGACGCCGGCAGGTACTCGGACATTTGTCTTCTCCAGAATCGTGAAACTCAGGATTCGGGTGTCGAATCCCCAATTTCGAGACTAGGCACTGCCGGGCGCCGTGGATAAGACCTAATGTGCGTGGATCAATAAGAGGCCCTTATGACCACCTGATCTATATAGGGATTCTGTGGTCGTTTAGGGACATTTCAACCCCATATGGGAATCTTCCATGCACTTCGCTTATGGGTTCACGCGGTATTGGTATTTCCGCGGCTCTGCGAACACCGCCTAGATTTCATAGATCAGAAGTTCGCGAAGAGTCCGAAAGGGATCCAATGCCAGCCCAATCCGGGTCCCTTCCGGGCCCGTCAACCACCGGCAGGTATACCTACCGGGCCAAGGTTCCAGCCCGGTCCCAAACCGTGGCCAAAGGAGAGCGTGCCAAGCTCACGCACGCCCTCGCGGCGCACAGGCAACTCCTGTCCCATGCTTCGAGCGCCATCCGCACATTGACCGCTGCCCGCAACGAGATGATCGCCCAGGCCCTTGAAGACGGGCTCACGTTGGCCACAATTTCGGCGGTGACCGGGGAAAACATTCGGGCTGTCCGAACCATCGGTTTGGCTTATGACGACCTTCACCCGAGCGGGCTCACGCGAGGCGCGCATGTGGATGGCCTGAGGGCGAAAAGCGAGCAACTCAAAGCAGCCGAAAGGCATCGCGACCGGATCGTTAATCAGCGGGAAGCGTTGATTGTCACGGCGCTCCGCACCCAAGCCTGCGATGACCTTGAACTTGCCTCGCTGACCGGTCTCACACCCGAGCATATCCGCCGGTCAACGCGGGGCATCGCGCGCTCCGCCTAGCTTACTTCGTTGCGTCTTTCTTTTCCGGGGGCGTCCTGCAGCTAAACAGTTCCTGTGTTCCCGTTTTCCTCGCGATGAGCACCGTTAATGCGCGGGCCGACGTCGAGATCGGTTCAAAATGCTGGATCGACCGCGCACCAACGTTCCAAATGCGCTTCACGCCCAGCACCCGGTCGTGCTCATCCGTCGCAACCAAGGGCGGACTTCCCTGCCCTGCCATGGGCCTGCGTTTCCAGCACAGACTGACTACCGTCGCGTGCTCCCAGAATTCCACGGCGGTTACAAAGAATTCGCGCCCCTCATCATCCAGGAACAGCCCGGACTGCGGGACGTAAACAGCCCGCAGATCGTACTCCACGGGGCCTGGACGCCTTGCAGCCGGCGATTCGGCGATGGCTGCGGCTTGTTGAGGATTGAGATCTGGTTGCGGGACCACGGCATGCTCCATTGAAATTGCGGCCGACCCCCTCCTCGACCGCCCCCGAGCGGCCTCGGGATATCCAATGTAGCTCCGTCCAAGGACCTCCGGAAGAGTACCGACTACCTACCTAGTTCAGTAGCTCGACGGGGCGTCACCTGTCCCGCCTAAGGGCGCTCCGCCGTCGGGGTTTGTTGGGATGAACTTGTCGGCGAGGGCTTCGGTGCCGCGCGCTAGGAGCGCGACGTCGGCGCCGACCAGCAGGAACGAGGCACCGGCGTCCATGTATGCGCGTGCGGTGGCTTCGTTGAATGCGTTGACACCGGCCGGTTTGCCCGCGGTTTGCGCGGCGGCGAGGCAGTGTTCGACGGCGGCGCGCACCGTGGGGTGTTCCTGTTCGCCGAGGAGGCCCATGGACGCCGCGAGGTCCGAGGGGCCGAGGAAGATGGCATCGACGCCGTCGACCGCGAGGATCTCCTCGACGGCGGCGACGGCGGCCCCGGTTTCGATCTGGACGGTGACGCTGATGGTTTCGGCGGCGCGGGCGAGGTAGTCCGGGATGCGGTTCCAGCGCGACGCCCGGGCCAGGGCGGAGCCGACGCCGCGGACCCCGTGCGGCGGGTAGCGGACGGCGGCGATGGCGGCCTGTGCCTCCGCGGCGGAGTTGACCATGGGGATGAGCAGGTCCTGCACGCCCAGGTCCAGGTATTGCTTGAGGAGCACGGTGTCGTTGATCGGCGGGCGGACCACGGCTTGGACGGGGTAGCCGCGGACGGCCTGGAGCTGGGCGAGGATGGATTCGAGGCCGTTGGGGCTGTGTTCGGCGTCGATCAGGAGCCAGTCCAGCCCGGCCCCGGCGCATAGTTCGGCGATGAGCGGGCTGCCGGAACACACCCACATGCCGGCGAGTGGCCTGTCCGCGGCGGCCAGGGCTTGACGGAACGTGCGGTCTGGTTCTACTCGAACCGGCATGTGACAACTCCCAAGGGACCGTAGTCGGCGTGGACGGTATCGCCTTTGTATACCCAGAGCGGGCGGGTGAAGGAGCCGGCGAGGATGATCTCCCCGGCCTTCAGCCCGTCACCGTGCGGGGCGATCTTGTTAACGAGCCAGTGCACGCCGTTGGCGGGGTGGTCCAGGACGCCGGCGGCGACGCCGGTTTCCTCCACCACCTGGTTTTTGTACAGGATCGCCGATACCCAGCGGAGGTCGACGGCGTCCGGGCGGACCGGGCGTCCGCCGACCACCATGGCACCCATGGCCGCGTTGTCCGAGATGGTGTCCACGATGGTCCGGCCCTCCATCTCGATCCTGGAATCCAGGATCTCAAGGGCCGGAACCACGTAGTCGGTGGCGTTCAGGACGTCGAAGATGCCGCAGCCGGGCCCGGAGAGGTCCTTCTTGAGCACGAACGCCAATTCCACCTCGACCCGGGGGTGGGTGTACTGGTCCCACGGCACGGAGCAACCGGTGTCCAGGACCATGTCATCGAAAATCGCGCCGTAGTCCGGTTCGGTGATTCCGGTGGCGGCCTGCATGGCCTTGGACGTCAGCCCGATCTTGCGGCCCACCAGCTTCCGGCCGGCGTCCTCGTTCCGGCGCCGCCATAACTGCTGCACGGCGTAGGAATCCTCCACCGTCATCTCCGGGTAGCGGGCAGTCAGGCGCGGAACCGGGGTCCGGCTCCGGCCTGCTTCTACTAGTTCGTCGGCAATGGTTTCTATCGTCTTCGGGTCAAGCATCTCCACACTCCGTTCGGCCATCCTGCGGTCAGCATACGTTGAGGGCCGCCGGCCTAGAGCTGCGAGCCGACCTTGAAGCCCTTCCTTTCCCCCGCGGGGCCGTCCTCGGGCTGGCGCGTGTACGAGAAGCCGTCGGCACCCACGGTGACCGCCATTTCGCTCTTTTCCTCGCGGACGACGACCGGCTGCGGGTTGCCGTCCAGGTCCAGGACGAGGGAGGCCTCGGTGTACCAGGACGGGACCACGGGGTTGCCCCACCAGTCGCGGCGCTGGTTGTCGTGGACGTCCCAGGTGACCGTGGGGTTGTCCGGGTCACCGGTGTAGTAGTCCTGGGTGTAGATCTCGATGCGGTGCCCGTCCGGGTCCAGGATGTACAGGTAGAACGCGTTGGACACGCCGTGCCGGCCCGGGCCGCGTTCGATCCGGTCGCTGATGCGCAGGGCGCCCATCTTGTCGCAGATCTGGATGATGTTGTGCTTCTCGTGCGTGGAGAAGGCGATGTGGTGCAGGCGCGGGCCGTTGCCCCCGGTCAGGGCGGTGTCGTGCACGGTCTGCTTGCGGTGCATCCACGCGGCGTACGTGACGCCGTCGGAATCCTTGATGTCCTCGGACACGCGGAAGCCCAGGTCCTCCAGGTAGGCCCGGCCGCGGGGAACGTCCGGGGTGACCTGGTTGAAGTGGTCCAGGCGGACCAGCTCACCGGCGGAGTAGAGGTCGTAGCGCTGGGTGAGGCGTTCGACGTGCTCCACCTCGTAGAAGAACTCGTACGGGAAACCCAGCGGGTCCTCCACGCGGACGGAGTCGCCCACGCCCTTGGTGAAGCCGTCCTTGCGGCGCTCAACCCGGCAGCCCAATTCGCGGTAGTAGGCCTCGGCGGCGTCGACCTCGGCCGGGGACTTCACCCGGTACGCGAAGGCCGCGGCTGCGGCGACGGGTCCCTTGCGCAGGACCAGGTTGTGGTGGATGAACTCCTCGAAGGAACGCAGGTAGATGGTGTTCTCGTCTTCCTCGGTGACGTGCAGGCCGAGCAGGTCCACGTAGAACTCGCGGGACTTGGCGAGGTCCGTGACCACGAGTTCAAGGTAGGCGCAGCGGACGATATCCGGCGCCGGGACGGTGGGGGTTGGGACGAAGTTGGTCATGGGGTTCTCTCTTCTTCGAAAGGGTCTGTGGTGTTCGACGGCGGGATGCTCGCCTTTGGTGCCGGGTGCCGCCCAACTGACTCGCAGTAAGTGTCGTTTTGGAGCCCCATAACGACAACAAGTGCGAGGTAGTTGGGCTGGGCGGGGTCAGGCGCCGAACTTCGGGGTGTGCACAGCGCCGAGGGTGATGTGCACGGCTTGCTGGTCGGTGTAGAAATCGATGGAGCGGTAGCCGCCTTCGTGGCCCAGGCCCGAGGCCTTGACCCCGCCAAAGGGGGTGCGTAGGTCCCGGACGTTGTGGCTGTTGAGCCACACCATGCCAGCCTCGACGTTCTGCGCGAAGTTGTGCGCGCGGGTCAGGTTCTGGGTCCAGATGTAGGCCGCCAGGCCGTATTTGGTGTTGTTCGCCAGGGCGAGGGCTTCGTCGTCGTTCTCGAACGGGGTGATCGCGACGACAGGACCGAAGATCTCCTCCTGGAAGATCCGGGCGTCGGGCGCGACGTCGGCGAACACCGTCGGCGCGATGTAGTTGCTGTTGTTGAGCCCTGCGGGCAAGTCTTCCGGGCGTCCCCCGCCGGCGAGCAGCCGGCCTTCGGACTTGCCGATCTCCACGTACGAGGCGACCTTTTCGTAGTGCTCGGGGTGGACGAGTGCGCCGACCTGGGTCTTGGGGTCGTGCGGGTCGCCGACGACGATATTCTTCGCGCGGGCGGCGTACTTCTCGCAGAACTCGTCATAGATCGCGCGTTCGACGAGGATCCGCGAACCGGCGGTGCAGCGTTCTCCGTTGAGGGAGAAGACCCCGAATAGTGCCGAATCGATCGCGGCGTCCAGGTCGGCGTCGGCGAACACGACGCACGGGGACTTCCCGCCCAGCTCCATGGACAGGCCCTTGAGGTTGGCGGCGGCGTTGCGGAAGATCGTCTGGCCCGTGGTGGTCTCACCCGTGAAGGAGATCAGGGGCACGTCCGGGTGCTTGACGAGGGCGTCACCGGCTTCCTCGCCGAGCCCGTTGACCAAGTTGAACACGCCGTCGGGCAGGCCTGCGTCCTTGAAGATCTGCGCCCAGAGCGAGGCCGAGAGCGGGGTGAACTCGGCCGGCTTCAGGACCACGGTGTTGCCGGTGGCCAGGGCGGGGGCGAGTTTCCAGGACTCGAGCATGAACGGGGTGTTCCACGGCGTGATCAGGCCCGCGACGCCGATCGGCTTGCGGTTCACGTAGTTGATCTGGGAGCCCGGGACCTTCATGGCGTCGTCGAACTGGGCCACGATCAGGTCCGCGAAGAAGCGGAAGTTCTCCGCCGCACGCAACGCCTGGCCCTTGGCCTGGGTGATCGGCAGGCCGGTGTCGAAGGTCTCCAGTTCGGCGAGGCGCTCCTCCTGGGCTTCGACGGCGTCGGCGATCCTGTTCAGGACGCGGGCACGTTCGCGCGGCTTCATCTTCGGCCACGGGCCGTTCACGAAGGCTTCGCGGGCCGCGGCAACGGCGAGGTCGATGTCTTCCTTCTGCCCGGCCGCTGCGGTGGCGTAGTTGGTGTTGGAGACCGGGTCCAGGACGTCGAAGGTCTTCCCGCTGACCGAGTCAACGAATTCGCCGTTGATGAAGTGCTGGATGTGGGTGGGAAGGTCCTTCGGGACGTAATGGGTGGTTTCTGGTGCAGTGAACGTCATTGTTTTCTCCTTTGCTATTGGAACGCGGGGTCACTTACGGCCCATGTCGGGGCGCTTAATGGGCGCTAAGTGACCCCGCGTTGCTCTGTGCGAGGTACGCGTCCAGGGTGGCGCTGCGGTGGCGGCGGGCTGCTTGTTCGATGGTGTCGGCGTCGGCATTGCTTTCGATGAGCTGAAGCAGCGCCTCGTGCTCTTTGACGGATTCCTGCGCACGGCCAGGGACGAAGCGGAATGTCGAGGCCCGGATCGAGGCCAGCCGGTTCCAACCCCGGTGCACGAGGTCCAGGATGTGCGGATTGGGGCAGTGTTCGAAGAGCACGCTGTGGAAATCCTGGTTCAGGGCCGTGAAGCGGACCGGATCGAAATGCTCCAGGCAGTCGCGCATCTCGGCATTGACCGCACGGGCCCGGGCGATGGCCACGGAGTCGATCAAGGGGGCCGACAATGCCGTGGCCGCTCCCTCGATGATGCTCAGGGTCTGCATCGTGTACAGGTACTCCGTCGGATCGATCCCGGAGACCGTGGCGCCGACGTTGCGCTCGAACTTCACGAGCCCCTCGGCCTCCAGGCGGCGGATCGCCTCCCGGACCGGAACCACGCTCACGCCGAGGTCCTCGGCGATCTTGGCCAGCACCAGCCGGTATCCCGGCGTGTAGGTGCCCTCCACGATGCGCGCCTTCACGGCGGCATAGGCCTGCTCGGACTTGCTCCCGACGGCGGTGCTGCTTACGGCGGTTTCAGTCACCTTGGGCTCCTTCCCACTCTGCGTAGCGGGCACGCCACTGGGCGTTCATCGGATACAAACCGTCCACGCTGTTGCCCTGCTTGACCATCTCGAAGATGAAGGCCTCTTCCTTCTCCTGCGCGATGCACTCGTCCACCAGTTCGTCGGCGATGGCCGGCGGAATCACGAGGATCCCGTCCGAATCGGCCACGATGATGTCCCCGGGCTGGACCGTGGCCCCGCCGCAGGCGATGGTGATGTCCGTGTCCCACGGGATGTGCCGGCGGCCCAGGACGGCGGGGTGCGGGTTGGCGAAGTAGGTGGGCATGTCCAGCCCCGCCACCGCGGAATAGTCGCGCACGCCGCCGTCGGTGATGATCGCGGCGGCGCCGCGCATCTGGGCACGCAGCGCCAGGATGTCTCCGACGGTCCCGGTGCCTTTTTCGCCGCGGGCTTCCATGACCAGGATTTCGCCTTCGTTGACGGAGTCGATGGCGCGTTTCTGGGCGTTGAATCCTCCGCCGTGGGTCGTGAAGAGGTCCTCGCGGTTGGGGACATAGCGCAGCGTCCGGGCGAGCCCGACGACGCGGCGGTCGGGTCGGGTGGCCTGCAGGCCGTCGATGCTCACGTTGTTCAGCCCACGCTTGCGCAACTGGCTGGACAGGGTGGCGGTGGCGACGGACTCGAGTTTCTTCTTCAACTCCGGGGTCAGGACAGGCACGACGGCGGTCAGACCGGCCGCTTCCCGAGAACCGTATGCTTCCTCCCGCTGCGTGTCGTCGGATTTGGGCCGGGCACCGAAGTCCGCGAACGCCGTCATACCTTCCGTCACGGTGGTGGCCAGGCGGCCGCTGCTGAGCCCGCCGCCGGTGACTTCAACCTCGACGACGTCGCCGGGCCGGGCGACGGAGGCGCCGGCCGGTGTGCCGGTCAGGATGATGTCGCCGGGTTCGAGGGTGAGGAGCTGGGAAAGGTCGGCGACGAGGCGCGCAAAGGGGAACAGCAGCTCTTCGGTGGTGTCGTCCTGGACGAGTTCGCCGTTGTGCCAGGTGCGGATCCGCAGCCCGGAGGGGTCGACGTCGGCGGCCGGAATGAGCGCGGGGCCTACCGGGGTGAAGCCGTCGCCGCCCTTGGACCGGAGGTTGGAGCCCTTGTCCGCGTAGCGGAGGTCGTAGACGCCGAGGTCGTTGCTGGCCGTGACCCATTGGACGTGGCTCCAGGCGTCTTCCAGACCCACGCGGCGGGCGGGCGTGCCGATGACCAGCGCGATCTCGCCCTCGTAGCCGAGGAGTTCACAGCCAGCCGGACGCTCCACCGTTGAGCCGCTGAGGGCAAGGGAGGACGACGGCTTCAGGAAGTACGACGGCTGCTCCGGCATCCGGCCCCGCTGCGCCGCCCGGCTGGGGTAGTTGATATGCACCGCGATGACCTTGCGGGCCGCGGCCAGGGTGTGGTCGGTGACCTGTTCCAAGTTTCACTCCTCATCGAGTACGAAATCGTATACGATAACTATGACCCTGGAGTTTCGGGACGTCAACCCCCTGCATCCCCGGACGGATCGTGAGGCCCTTGTAGCCCCCGTCACGCCTGCCGTACAGTATGAATCCACACAAAGGTTCAAATAAAGAATTCACAGTTCTATAATTGAACAACCGCACAATGAAGTGAGGAAAGCCCATGCAGTTCCACCACCACGGTTATGTATCCGGCGACCCGCGTGTCCAGGCGGCCGCCGGCGTCGGCATCAAGAGACCCACTGATCTTCCCGACGAGGTCGACGTACTCATCGTCGGCAGCGGGCCCGCCGGCATGCTCGCCGCCGCGCAGTTGTCCCAGTTCCCGGGCGTCACAACCCGTATCGTGGAGCGTCGCCCCGGCAGGCTCGCGATCGGGCAGGCCGACGGGATCCAGGCCCGGAGCGTGGAGACATTCCAAGCCTTCGGATTCGCCGAGCGGATCATTGCCGAGGCGTACCGGATCACCGAGATGGCGTTCTGGAAGCCGGACCCGTCAGACCCTTCACGCATCATCCGTACCGCGCGGGCCCTCGACGATCCGACCGGGGATATCAGCGAATTCCCGCACCTCATCGTCAACCAGGCGCGCGTGCTGGACTACTTCGCCGAGTACATGGCGAACTCCCCCACCCGCATGACCCCCGACTACGGATACGAGTTCCGCGGCCTCGAAGTCACCAATGACGGTGACTACCCAGTCACCGTTACCCTTCTCCGCACCGCCGGACCAAACGAGGGCCAGGAACGCATTGTCCGGGCCAAATACGTCGTGGGCGCGGATGGCGCGCGGAGCAAGGTGCGCGAGTCGATCGGCTGCACCCTCGCCGGCGACCAGGCCAACCACGCTTGGGGCGTCATGGACGTCCTTGCCGTCACGGACTTCCCCGACATCCGCACGAAGTGCGCCATCCAGTCCGGCACGGGCGGCAGCATCCTCCTGATCCCGCGCGAAGGCGGCCATCTCTTCCGCATGTACGTCGACCTTGGCGAGGTGGATCGGAACGACAACCGCTCCGTGCGGAACACCACCATCGAGGAGATCATCTCCAAGGCCAACGACATCCTCCATCCCTACACGCTCGATGTGCGTAACGTCGCCTGGCACAGCGTGTACGAAGTGGGCCACCGCCTCACGGACAGGTTCGACGACGTCCTGCCGGACCAGCGCGGCACCCGCACACCGCGTGTGTTCATTGCCGGCGACGCATGCCATACGCACAGCGCCAAGGCCGGCCAAGGCATGAACGTCTCCATGCAGGACGGCTTCAACCTGGCCTGGAAGCTCGGGCACGTACTCGAAGGACGCAGCCCGGAGAGCCTGCTGTCCACATACTCCGCCGAGCGCCAAGTGGTTGCCAAGAACCTCATCGACTTCGACAAAGAGTGGTCCACGCTCATGGCGAAGAAGCCCGAAGAATTCGAGGACCCCACCGAGCTGGAGAACTTCTACGTGAGCACCGCAGAGTTCCCTGCCGGCTTCATGACCCACTACGCCCCCTCGCCGCTCATCGCCGAGCCTGCGCACCAAGACCTGGCCAAGGGATTCACGATCGGCAAGCGTTTCAAGTCGGCGCCCGTGGTGCGCGTCTGCGATACCAACCCGCTGCAACTCGGCCACCAGGCCAAGGCTGACGGACGGTGGCGCATCTACGTGTTCGCGGACGCAAGCAAGGCCGGGACGGCACAAGGGGGGTCGTCGCCCATCTCGGACTTTGCCGAGTGGATCGCGAACTCGCCGGACTCGCCGCTGGCCGCAACGCCGTCGGGCGCTGACCGGGACGCGTGGTTCGACGTGAAGGTGATCTATCAGCAGGAGCACACGAGCGTCGACATCGGAGCGGTGCCGGAAGCATTCAAGCCGGAGGTCGGACCGTTCCAGCTCACCTACCTTGAGAACGTCTACGGCACCGATCCTTCGGCAGACATCTTCGAGTTGCGCGGCCTTGACCGCGGCGGCGTCGTGGTGGTGGTGCGGCCGGACCAGTACGTGGCGAACGTCTTGCCCTTGACCGCGACGGCGGAGCTCGCCGCGTTCTTCGCGCCCCTCCTGCGATCGGGACGGACCGCAGCGGTCTGAGCTGTTGGCGCGTTCCGGCGTGCGGGACCAACGCAAGGGTTCATTCTGTCGGTGGCCCGTCGTAGGGTACCGGCATGGACATCATCATGGTTCCCGGATTCTGGTTGGACGCTTCTTCGTGGTCGGAGGTCACGCCGCCGCTCGTTGCTGCGGGCCACACGGTCCACCCGCTCACGCTGCCTGGGCTGGAGGCAATTGACGCCCCGAGGTCCGGTATCGGCCTCAGGGATCACATCGAGGCAGTAGTGGCAGCCGTCGACGCCGTTGGCAGTCCTGTTGTACTGGTCGGCCACTCCGGTGGAGGTGCCATCATCCACGGCGCCGTCGACGCCCGCCCGGACCGGGTGGTCCGGGCGGTCTACGTGGACAGCGGACCGCTTGGCGAGGGCGGCGTCATCAACGACGAACTGCCTGTCGAGGGCGATGCCGTGCCCTTGCCACCGTGGGAGCTTTTCGAAAACGAGGACCTCGTGGACCTCAACGAGGAGCTGCGGGCCGCGTTCCGGGCACGCGCCATCCCGGAGCCAAAGAACGTGACCACAGATAAGCAGCGCTTGCACGATGTGCGCCGCTACGACGTCCCGGCCACCATCATCGCGTGCGAGTTCCCCTCCAGCCTGCTCGGCGAGTGGATCGAATCCGGCCACCCCTTCGTAGCTGAGCTCGCGCGCATCAACGACGTGGAATTCATGGATCTGCCCACCGGACACTGGCCCCAGTTCACGAAGCCCCATGAACTCGGCGAGGCCATTCTTGCGGCGGTTGAGCGGACGGGTTAGTCACCGCACCGAATGGCTCGTTTCGGGCTTACGGTAGCTGTCCACAGTGACCTCCAGTGCTTGGTCCCACGATGTTGCCTTAACACCCAGCATCTTCCGCGTCTCCTCGGAGTCGATCACGAAGGGCATCGTGAATTGGTAGCTGGAAGCTGAGATCTCGCGCATGATCGGAATCACGGTGCCGAGGGCTTTAAGTGACCACTGCGGGATCGGGGCCGCCCGGCCATTCACGCCCCACCGCTCATTCACCTGCCGCGCGATTTCCGAGCGCGGGACGGATGCACTCGGCACATGCCAGGCCCGTCCCCATTCGCCCGTGTGGTCTGCGGCCGCGATAAGTGTCGCGGCGATATCGGGCAGGAAGCTCCAACTGTGCTCCAGTGCGGGGTCCCCCACGACACGCGCCGTTTTGGAGGCCAGGAGTGGTTGAAAAAAGCCGCCGCCAAGATGAGTCGACATCCCCGCCGCCCCAGGACCGAAGTAGTCGCTCGCCCGAACCTCCACGGCACGGATGTCACCGCGTTCGTGCGCGGCAAGGACTTTCTCCCAACCCGCTTTGCGCACGAGGCCCTTCTTCTCGGTGGTGGCGAGCTGTGAATGCTCGGTCATCGGACCGTCCGGCGGGCCGTACGCATAGAGGTTGCCCATGAGCACAAGACCGGCCCCGGAGTCACGCGCCGACTTGATCACGGCGTCGAAGATCGGAGGCCAATCGGCTACCCAATTGGTGTAGGGCGGATTGGTGCAAACGAAGATCGTGTCGGCTCCACGCGCAGCCCGTGTCACGTCGGCCGGGTTGCTCGCGTCCAGTTTCACGGGAGTCGCCCCGGGGACCGTAGTGCCGCTGCGCGTGCCGAGAGTTACCTGGTCTCCACGGGCGGAGAGCTGCCTCGCGAGCGTCCCGCCTACGAGTCCGGCGCCGAGGATAAGATGGCGTGCCACGATGGTTACTCCCTAACTCTCCGGCGATGCTTTGCTAGTGACGTCGCACCGAAGTACGGCGCAGCCGCTTACCCTTGACAAGATCCGAGGGTGGAATGAATGATACGAGCCTCATCAGCTTTGTACCTACCGGTGGTCAATAGCTGAATTGGTGTCTAACAATGTCGAAAGAGCACATTGACTGTATTCGTGTGGGCATGTTTTTCAGTCGGGTTGCTTGCGTTGCTCCTGAACTGGATGAGCGTGATCGGAACGCTGATCGTGCCACGTCCGCTGCACAGCAACCTTTCACGGATGACCCATTTGGTCACTGCGAAAATCTTCTTTGTCATCACTAAGCCCGTCTCCTCGTACGAAGTACGTGATCGGATCCTTGCCTGGCAGTCCCCCATGGCGCTGTTCGTCCGTCTGCTGGTTTGGGTGATCGTGTTCGACTTGTCGTTCAGTCTCCTGCTTCTTCCCTTCGTCGACGGTGACCTCTGGCAAGCCGCAAGCGAGGCTGGCTCCGCGATGTTCACGCTTGGCTACGCTGCTCCATCGAATGTCGGCAACACCGTGTTGGTTTACGTCGCCGCCTATACCGGGTTGATCGTGATCGCTCTGCAGATCGGTTATCTGCCAACGCTCTATGCAGCCTTCAACAGGCGGGAGGCGGAAGTAACGCTCCTCGTATCGAGGGCAGGCTCACCCTCATGGGGACCCGAGCTTCTGGTGCGCACACGGTTTGGGATGGCCGCCCAAACCAGCACCAGCGAGCTCAGCGAGCTTTACCAAAGGTGGGAGCGATGGGCCGCGGATGTCGCCGAATCACACAGCACCTACCTGACGCTGGTATGGTTCCGTTCGCCTTCACCGCAATCGAACTGGCTCAACTCCCTCCTCAGCGTCATGGACGCGGCCGCGTTGCAGCTTTCCCTGAGTCCGGGGTCCGCCCCGAGCACCCGGGCTCGGCTGGTCATTCGGATGGGATTCACCTGCCTGAACCAAGTGGCCCGGGCCATTCGTATCCCGGTCGAGGAAGACCCCGATCCCGATTCCGAACTAGATGTGACCTTTGAAGATTTTCAAGCGGCCGTGGAACTCCTGAGGACTGTCGATTACCCGATTGAGGTGACGGCGGAGCAAGCATGGCCCCACTTCAGGGGCTGGCGCGTCAACTACGAAAGGGTCGCATACGCCCTTGCCTACGCGATCGATGCCCCGCCATCAATGTGGAGCGGCCCACGACGCTTCGCATCCGAACCGGTCATGCCGCACAGGCCGAAGAACCGCACTTCCAAGGACGTCAAGCCGGACGATCCGCAAATGATTGCCCAGAGGAAGACACGGTGACAGCAAGGTGCAAGGATGGCAACGCACATGACGGTTGAACTGCATCGAAGAGGAGAAGCATCATGCCCATGATCGACGTGTACGCCACCGCAGGGACTTTCGCAGACAAACACCAGCTCGCGATTGACCTGGCGTCGACGGTGATGCGTGTGGAGCAGGTGCCGGATATCCCGATGTTCCGCAAGAACACGGCGGCATTCATCCACGAACTCCCGGCGGGGGATCTGTCGAATGTCGACGGCGACAGCAATTACGTGCGCGTCCAGGTGCTCACGAACGCGGGCGCGCTGAACCGCGAAAAGCAGCTCGCCGTTGTCGAACAACTCACCGCGCTCGTCGCGACGGCGGCCGCGGACCCGACGCTGCCTGATCGAACCTGGGTCCTGCTCACAGAAGCGCCCGACGGCGGCTGGGGCCTCAACGGCCACGCCAACACTAACGAGGAACTCATCGCGGCCGCGCGTGCACAGATTGCCTCACTCCAGGGGCACACCCCGCAGGCCTGACTTCCGGCAGCAAGCCGGGCTAGGGGCGCCAAGCGCCCCTGACGCGGACTTGGCTACTCGCGCGGACTTGGCTACTCGGCAAACACCTGCTTGGCGACCGCCATGGCGGACATCGCCTTGGGCCAGCCCGCAGAGAACGTCGTCGGTGAGTGAGGCAAGTTTGGGCGAGATGTCTCCGACGAGTTGCTGGGCACGGGATGGTTCGGTCATGGGGTTCTCCTTGTTAGTGAAAGCTTGTCGGCTTGCTTTCAATCCTAGGAATGGCCACCGGAATGAGGCAGGGTCCGCTATTACCTGTTTCCCGATGAACTCCGCGGGCCGGGGTTAGAGCGGCGGATATCTTCTGAGGCCTACCACTCCGCCTGCGGCGATGAGGGTTCCGCCGAAGGCCAACAGGATTCCAGCCACTGAAACGCTTGGAGCAATGGGATGGTCACTCTGGGCGGGGGCGCCCGGGTCAATCCGGGTAGCGGTCGCCGCAGAGGTTGAATTTTGCGTCGAGGGGCTCGGGCTGGAAACGATCGGCGAAGGCACTGTAGCTGTGGTTGCCGCCGGTGGCGCGGCCTGAGTTGGGTCCGCCCGCACGGTCACCGCCGTCGAAGGCGTTGAAGCGCCACCGGACGGAACCGCGACGCCGGGATCCGGCTGGGGTTGCGGTTGTACAGGCGGGATAGCCGTGGCCGACGGAGTGGGTTTTTCCGATGGCCGGGGAGATGGGGAGTTGGCGGGAGAGCACATGCCAACCACCCCCAGAAGCCCTTGCGAATCGCAGTTTGCGGCCCCCGCTCTCTCTGCTGGCGCAAGTGCGATCAGGCACAACGCGAAAGGGAGCGCGACGAGGGCAACTGGAACCTTCCGGCGAGTCATGGCTTCGACTCTACCTACTCTGCGGCAACTTGGCAGGCGGGCGGCGTTCGCTTCAGTCCCCGAGCTGACCCAGAATCCGGGCCAATTCGGCGCGATCTTCTGCGCTGAGCCGGGCAAAGTACTCGGAGGACTTGCCACGCCTTTCAGCGCTGATCTTCGCAAAGAGTTGCTGCCCGTCCCTGGTGGCGGCGACGAGGGTGGCGCGCCGGTCCGTGGGGTCCGGATCGCGGCGGACGAGGCCTTTGACCTCGAGCTGGTCCACCACTTCCGTGGCCGATCGTGGCGCAATGCGCAGCCGTTCCGCCAAGTCTTTCAGCCGAATCGGGTCCCCTGGCGCCGGGCGCATAAGAGTCATGAGCGCCCGCCATTGGTGCGGCGTCAGCTCCCACGGAGACAGCTGCTCGGCCCAGGTCCGGCGCAGCCCCCGGAAGGCGGCATGGAAGAGATCGCCAAGGTCGGCAGAATCTGAGGGCTGTGACTGCATTCTGTCAGTCTAGCAATTTGACCTGTAGCCACATAGTGAGGTAACCTCTGTATTAGTAGGCGCGATTCCCGCGCCCCGCTCGCCACTGGAGGTGGTGCTTATGACGGAGAACATCCTCACCCAAAATCCCCATCGACCGGGCGTCGGAGCCCGAAGTCCCGGCCGCGGCCCCGCCCGCCTCAATCCCGCGGACCGTACCCAGTTGAAACAGCACCCCGTGAGCCTCAAACGGATCGCCGGGCTGTTCGCCCCGCACAAGGCGACCATCGCCGTCGTCGTGCTTCTCATCAGCGCTTCCAGCATCATCGGCCTGGCGCAGCCGTTCCTGGTCCGCCACATCATCGACGTCGCGCTACCCGGCAAGGATCTGCCGCTGCTCGCGTGGCTGGCCGCCGGATTGATCGCCGTGGCCGCCGCAACCGCGCTGATCGGCGTGCTGCAGACGTGGATGACCACGGGCATGGGCCAGAAGATCATGCACACCTTGCGCACGCGCCTGTTCACCCACTTGCAAAAGCAATCGCTCGGATTCTTTACCCGGACCCGCAGTGGCGAGGTGCAGTCGCGGTTGAACAACGACATTTCCGGCCTGCAGCAAGTCATCACCTCCACCGCGACCGGTGTTGCGTCCAACCTGACCACGGCCATTGCCACCGCCATCGCCATGGTGGCCATTTCGCCCGGGCTCTCGCTCTTGTCCCTGATAGTGATACCGCCGGCTGTTTGGTTCACCCGCCGGGTGGCCCTGCTCCGGCGCAACATCACGTCAACGCTGCAAAGCGAGCTGGCCACCATGAACACCCAGGTCGAGGAAGGGCTGTCAGTCTCCGGCGTCAGGCTCTCCAAAACCCTCGGAACCACCAAACGCGACGCCCACCGCTACACGGAAAGCTCCAAAAGGCTGATCGGCCTGGAGATGCGCTCCCAGTTGGCCGGCCGCTGGCGCATGTCCACCATGGGCATAATCTTCTCGGCCATTCCGGCGCTGATCTACCTCGCCGCCGGACTGCCCGTCACCAGCGGCGGCATGACCATCGGCACGCTCGTGGCGTTCACCGCGCTGCAAGGCGCCATCTTCCGCCCGGTCATGAGCTTGCTGGATCTCGGCGTCCAATGGGTCACCGCAATGGCCCTGTTCAGCCGCATCTTTGAGTACCTGGACTTGGCTCCCGAGATCACTCCCCCGGCGCGGCCCGTCCCGCTGGACCCGGCCGCAGTGCGCGGCGAGGTCCGCTTTGAGGGCGTCCGTTTCGCGTACGACGGCGGCACGGACGTTCTGCTCGACGTCGACCTCACGCTTCCGGCCGGCACCAGCACCGCAATCGTGGGCCCCACGGGCTCCGGCAAATCGACGCTGGGCTCGCTGGTCCCGCGCCTGCATGACGCCACCGCCGGGCGGATCACCATTGACGGCGTCGACGTGCGCGACATCGCCCCTGAGGACCTGACGAAAATCGTTGGCGTGGTGTCCCAGGAGACGTACTTGATTCACGACACCATCCGGGAAAACCTGCTGCTGGCTGCACCCGGCGCGGACGACGCAGTGCTGTGGAGCGCGCTGGCCTCGGCACAGATCGCGGACCTGATCGCAAGCTTGCCCGACGGCCTGGACACCATGGTCGGCGCTCGGGGCCACCGCTTCTCCGGAGGAGAACAGCAGCGCTTGGCGATTGCCCGAACCATCCTGCGCAATCCGAAAGTGCTGGTCCTCGACGAAGCTACCTCCGCCCTGGACAACGCAACCGAGGCCCATGTCCAGGCGGCGCTCGACCGGCTGGCCGTCGGCCGGACTACGCTCACCATCGCCCACAGGCTCTCCACCGTGGAGAAAGCCGATCAGCTCGCAGTGCTCTCGCGCGGTGCCATCGTGGAGTTCGGAACGCCCGGAAACCTTCGCGATTCAGGCGGCGCGTATGCGCGGCTTGTCGAGGCCGGGGAGACTGTGGAGTTTGCCGATCATGCTGCCGCAGCCCGCCTCACGGCATGAACCGGTACCCGATCCCTACCTCGGTGATCAGGTGGCGCGGGTTCCCGGGCTCCGGTTCCAGTTTCCGGCGGAGCTGGGCCATGTACACGCGCAGGTAATTGGCCTCCTTGGCGTAGGCCGGGCCCCACACCTCGCTGAGGAGCTGCTGTTGGGTGATCAGCTTCTCGGGATTGCGCACGAAAAGATCCAGGATCCTCCACTCCGTCGGCGTGAGGCGGACGTCTTCGCCGTCGCGCGTCACGCGTCTCATGGCAAGGTCCGCAGTGAACGATTCAGTGACCAGCACGGGCGCTTCTTCGCCCGGGTCAGAGGTGCGCCGCAGGATCGCCCGGAGGCGCGCGAGCAGCTCGTCGAGTCCGAACGGTTTGGTGATGTAGTCGTCCGCGCCGGCGTCCAAGGCTTCCACCTTGTCGTCCGAGCCGTGACGTGCGGAGAGGACCAGGATGGGTACGCTACTCCACTCACGCAAGCGGGTGATGACTGTGGTTCCGTCGATGTCTGGCAGCCCCAGGTCGAGGATCAAGACGCCAACCGGGTGCTGGGCGGCAGAGCGCAAGGCCGATTCGCCGTCGGACGCTGTGGCCACAGTGTAACCGTGGGCTTGGAGCGTAATCCGCAAGGCCTTGACGATGTGGGGATCGTCGTCCACCACCAGGACGTGGCTCATCCCGCCTCCCTGGAGGCGCTATCCGGACTGCCCGAAGGCGGCATGTGGCGGTGCTGCAAAAGAACGGATTGCGCCTCCAGGGGAGCTTGCGCCTCCTCGTGCGGGAACGCGACCCCTGTGGATAGCGGAAGCCGGATGACCATGGTCAGGCCGCCGCCCGGAGTCTCTTCCGCGGTGAGCGTGCCTCCCATCGCCTCCGTGAATCCCTTGGCCACGGCGAGCCCCAAGCCAACCCCGGTGGTGGAAGGGACGTCGTTGAGCCGCTGGAATGGCTGGAACATCCTGACGACGCTTTCGGCGGGGACTCCTTGGCCGTGGTCGATGATGCGCAGTTCTCCGGACGGCCTCCCGTCCAGGGTGGACGAGCTAAAGCCACCAGCGGCTCCCACCAGCACAACATCGGAATCCGGAGCGTACTTGATGGCATTCTCCACGATGTTTGCGATAACGCGTTCCAGCATCCCGGCGTCGGCGTCGATCTCCGGCATGTTCCCGGGCAGGTCGACGCGCACCCGCCCCGGCGGCATGCCATGGAGGGCCGTGGGGATCACTTCGTACCAGCGCACCGGGCGAATGAGGGCATTCACCGAGTCCGAGGTAATGCGGGACATGTCCAGGAGGTTCCCCACGAGGACGTCGAGCCTGTCCGAGCATTCCTCGATGGTTGCCAGCAGTTCCTGTTCCTCCTCCGGTGTGTAGTGGACGTTGCTTTGCCGCAAGCCGCCGACGGCCAATTTGATCCCGGCCAGCGGAGTCCGCAAGTCGTGGGAGACCGCGCGCAGGATGGAGGTTCGCATGGTGTTGCTTTCGGCCAAGCGCCTGACTTCACGTCGGCTTGCCGCCAATTGCCGCCGCTCGAGCTGGGCCGAAAGGTGCGCGCCGAAGGCGCTGAGTAGGCGGCGGTCGCTGGCTGGCAGGATGCGGCCGGACAGGACCAGGCGGGTTCCGGCGTCGATCTGTTCGGTGTTTTCGCCGCCGCCGGCAGGGAGGGGTGCGGCCTCTCCGGCCTTGGCGACGAGGCGCCAGCCGCCCGCTGTCCCGCCGCCCGGGCCCGCGGCGCCAGCCCTGTACAACGCAGCCCCGCGCATCTGGAATACGTCCAGCGCTTGCTTCAAAAGTCCTTCGACGGTGTCCTCGGCGCTCGATGCCCCGCGCGTGAGGTCACCCAGGGTGGTGGCCTCGGCACGGGCACGGGCGGCTTCCTTGGAGCGCCTGGCCGAGACGTCCACCACGGCCGCAACAGCGGCTGAAACGCCCACGAAAACCAGCAACGCGATGATGTTCTCGGGGTCGCTGATGGTCAGGGTCCCCACGGGCGGTATGGAGAAGAAATTCACCAACAGGCTGCTCCACAAGGCACCGAGCAGAGCGGGCCACAACCCGCCCACCAGGGCGACGGCAACCGAGCCCGTCAACTGGAGGAGCACCGCCGTCGTGATGTTGTGCGAAGGACTCGCCGCCAGCAGGAGCTGCAAAAGAACCGGCAGGACCACCGCCATAGCAAACCCGACGATCACCCTTGTGCGGCCAAGGTCCCGCTGCCGTGGACGGTCCACGCCCCGGCCGCCCAAGGGATGCGAAACCATGTGCACGTCAATATCGCCGGAGTCACGCACCACCCGGTTGCCGATCCCCCGCCCGGTCAGCCTGGCGACGAGGCTCCGGCGCCGGGAAATCCCGACGACGATCTGCGTCGCGTTCACGCTGCGGGCAAAGTCAAGCAAGGCCTTCGCTGGGTCCTCCCCTGCCACCGTGTGGTAGCTGCCACCCAAGTCCCGGACCAACAGGCGCTGGGCTTCCAGCGCCTGCGGAGATTCCGAGGCCACACCATCAGCGGCGCGGACGTGCACGGCGAGCAGGTCGCCGCCATTGACGCGCTTGAGGATCCGGGCGGCCCGGCGGACAAGGACCTCCCCTTCCGGCCCGCCTGTGAGGCCGATGACGATGCGTTCGCGGGCGGGCCAGCTCGCCTCGATCCCCTGTTCCGAACGGTACTTCGCGAGCCCTTCGTCCACGCGGTCGGCCAGCCACAGCAGCGCCAGTTCCCGTAATGCCGTCAGGTTGCCCATCCGGAAATAGTTGGACAGGGCAGCGTCGATCTTGTCCGCCGAATAGATCTTGCCGTCGCCCAGCCGTTGCCGCAACAGCTCCGGTGAGATGTCCACAAGATGGATTTGATCGGCACGCCGCACGACGTCGTCGGGCACTGTCTCCGCCTGCCGGACGTCGGTGATGGCACTCACGACGTCACCAAGGGAAGCCAGGTGCTGCACGTTGACGGTGGAGAGGACGTTGATGCCGGCGTCGAGCAGTTCCTCGACGTCTTGCCAGCGCTTTGCGTTGCGGCTTCCGGGGATGTTCGAGTGGGCGTATTCGTCGACGACGGCGATGCGCGGCTTGCGTGCCAAGACCGCGTCGACGTCCATCTCTTCAAAGCTGGTGTCCCGGTACGCAATCGTGTGCGGCGGGATGACTTCCAATCCGTCCATCAAGGCACGGGTGTCGCTGCGCCCATGGTCCATGGCGAAGGCCACCACCACGTCTTCACCGCGGCCGCGCAGCCGGTGAGCCTCCTCAAGCATGGCGTAGGTCTTCCCTACTCCCGGGGCTGCCCCGAGGAAAATGCGCAACGTTGCCCGTGCCATGTGGTCATTCTTTCACTTGTTTAACGCGTCGGTTGCCCGCAAGAAAGCCAGCCTTTTTGACCGGCGCGTCTGCCCGCCGGGGAACTTTCGGAGCGGTAGTCTCACGATCAGCAATACATGTGCCTCGGGGGATGGTTCTCTTTACGGCTGCGTCACCGCGGCCACTGTCCTTACCGACCGTGGCTTCGGTTTGAGCGTGGCGGTAAAGGAGAAAGCAATTACTGGCATACAAGATAGCCCCAGGATGTCCACCGGGCGCGCACGCCTTCAATTCCCCCGTACACAGCGCCTCCATCGATTCGGAGCCGCAATAGCAATTGGCGTTTGCCTGTCCCTGTTGCCCGCCCCGGCCATGGCAAGCCCAACACCTGCACCGTCACCCTCAGCCTCCACGGACTCCGTGGCACCACAGGTTCCCGGGACCGGGGTCCCCGCGCAGGTGCCTGTGACGCCGTCGCCATCATCGACGACGTTACCCGCGCCCGGGCCGACCGGTCCGGCCCCGACGCCGGCTCCCACCGCGACGCCGGTTCCGACACCGGGCGCCACGCCGCCAAAGGCAATCGAACCTTCGCCCACCACGTCAGCCACCCCTGCACCTTCCTCCACAACCGTAAAGGCATCCGGCTTCGCCGTCCTTGGCGCGATCGGCGCCAAGCACGAAAGCCTCGGCGGTGACGCCGGCGGACTCGGCCCGGCGATTGCGGAGCAACAGTGCGATCTCCCCGGAGGGGCTTGCCGGCAGCAATTCCAGAGGGGGTGGATCTACTTCGTCCCGGGATACGGGACGTTCGCAGTTTGGGGCGCGATCAACGGCCGCTACCAACAGCTGTCCGCAGACACGGGCGGTCTGGGGTACCCGAGCAGCGACGAGCAATGCGGACTGCCTGGAGGGGCGTGCCGGCAGCAATTCCAACGCGGATCCATCTACTTCGTCCCGGGATACGGGACGTTCGCAGTTTGGGGCGCGATCAACGGCCGCTACCAACAGCTGTCCGCAGACACGGGCGGTCTGGGGTACCCGAGCAGCGACGAGCAATGCGGACTGCCTGGAGGGGTATGCTCCCAGCAGTTCCAACGCGGATCCATCTACTTCGTCCCGGGATACGGGACGTTCTCCGTTGTGGGCGCCATCAGTGGCCGCTACCAGTCCCTGGGCGGCCTCAGCGGCTACCTCGGAGCCCCGCACGGTGACGAGCAGTGCGGCCTGCGGTTCGGCGGCTGCTCGCAACAGTTCACGCGGGGAAAGATCTACTTTGCGATAGGCGCCGGAACCCAGCCGGTTTGGGGCGGCCTTGGCAGTTTCTACGACTCCCGCCATTCCCAGGACGGCGTCATCGGGTACCCCGTCACGGGCGAAGCCTGCGACGGGGCCGGGAACTGCAGCCAGAGCTTCCAGTTCGGACAGCTTCAGTGGATCAACGGTGGAGGTGTCAGGTACACGATCTCCACCGCAGGGTACTGCCCCGCTTTGAACTCCGGCGCCGTGAAGTACCCGACTAACGGGGCGCAAAGGGTGTCCCTGGCGGTAGCGGACGCGTACCGGGCAACCCAGGTATCGATGATCACCTGCGTCCGCAGGCCCGGTGACGGGCAGTACGTGAAGGAGTGGGGCGCGATCGGCTCCGCCGGGGAGTCGGGGTTCGCCGGTCCCGGCGTGGCAACCGGCCCCACTTGGCAGGCGTTCTCGCCCACTGGTTCGTTCACGGTGACCGAAGCGTTCGGCCTCGGCAACCCGGGAACGGCCCTGTCCTACCGGACGCTGAACCAGTTCTCGCGCTGGGGCGGCAGGCTCAATGCGAACTACAATCAGTACTTCGAATCCAGCTCGGACATCTTCCCGGACGAGAACATGTGGTACTTCGCGACCCGGCCAACGCACGATTATCGTCAGGGAGTGGTCATCAATTACAACCGGCCACCGGACTCGCCAATCATCATGAACGCCGGATTCGCGATCTTCATGCACGGCAACAACAAACCCACCTGGGGTTGCCTCGCGTTCAACGATCCGGACTTGCTGCAGTTCATGCACACCGCCCAGGCCGGGGACCGGATTGTGATGGGAGTAGGCTATGAAATCTTCTGGTAGGAGCGTCCGCACCTGGGCGGTGCCACTGTCCGTTGCCCTGGCCGGGCTCTTGCTGACTGCTTGCCAGGGCGGCCCGGAGCCAAGTGGCTCAGCGGCGAGCCCGGCACCAGCCAGCGCCCCGGCCTCTCCAAAAACCGATGCCACGGCCTCCCCGGGCACCACGGCCATGGACGGCAGGATCATCGGGACCCCCGACGCGCAGGCCTGCAAAGTGCCTGGCACAGACGAGATCCGGCAAAAGCTTGGAGCCATTGCCGCGCAGATCCAGCAGGGTGTGCAATCAGTCACGGAAACCCAAGGCGTAAAAGAAACGAGTTGCACTTTCAGCTTGGTGGGTGTGCCCAACGGACAGGATCCGGATCCGGGCAACGCCCTGACCATTTCCACAACCGTGTACCCGGACACGGCTGCCTTGGGCAAAGTGGAACTGCCTCGGCTCATGATGTCCCCCAAGTCCGTCGACGGCGCAGGCGAACGGGCTTGGTACGCGCGGAACCAGTTGTCCTCGAGTACCGAGTACGTCCTTGAATCAGCTTCGAAGAACGTCATCACGAGGATCACGCTGGCCGTCCCTGTCCAAGCACCGCCGGTCGAACAGTCCCAGGACAAACTCACCTCGCTACTGCAAGCTCCCTGACACGGGACGGCCAGCCACTTCACATGGCCGGTTTCCTTTAATTGGTTTCCTTTATTTGGCTGCAACTGCCGCCACGTCCAGGTTCAGCTCGGTGACGTTGACGGACGGCTGCCCAAGGAAGGCCTCAAGTCCGGTGACGGTTCGGCGGTCAACCATGGCCTGCACCGTCTCGGGACTCAGTCCGTGCGCCTTTGCCACCCTGGGCACTTGGAGGCGGGCGTAGGCAACCGAGATCTGCGGGTCCAGCCCTGAACCGCTCGCCGTCACGGCGTCCGCGGGGACGTCGGACTCCTTGACACCTTCCGCAGCGGCAACGGCGGCACGGTTGGCTTTGACGGCGTCGAGCAGTTTGGGATCGTTGGGTCCCAGGT
Organism: Arthrobacter sp. efr-133-TYG-120; assembly: GCF_030209785.1. Taxonomy (NCBI): domain Bacteria; kingdom Bacillati; phylum Actinomycetota; class Actinomycetes; order Micrococcales; family Micrococcaceae; genus Arthrobacter; species Arthrobacter sp. efr-133-TYG-120. The sequence goes on along the minus strand of NZ_JARVRI010000008.1, from coordinate 44,568 downwards.
TGCTGGCAGTGGATGCCCCCGGGTCCCACTTGGCCGCCGAGGGGCGGGCGTGGAACCACAGCGGGTTCTGGGTGCCGGCGTCGTTGGCAGAGACTTGCGCGATCAGGGCAGAAGCGGCGGGCTTACCTGCCGCGTCTTTCACGATGGAGCCATTGGCCTGGAAAGGCGCAACGGCCTGGCCGATACCGAAAATCGCCAATGGGTAGATCAATCCAAGGACCACGGTGGCCAGGAGCAAGAACCGAAGTGCCGTTCCTGCTTGCCGAAAATAGCCGGGAAGGGTGTTCATGGTTGTCTCCTAGCCGATGCCGGGGATGAGGGAAATGAGCAGGTCGATGAGCTTGATCCCGATGAAGGGAGCCACAAGACCGCCGAGGCCATAAATGGCCAGGTTCCGGGCCAGTGCCTGGTTTGCCGAGACAGCGCGGTACTTGACCCCCCGCAAGGCGAGCGGCACCAGGGCAATGATGATCAACGCGTTGAAGATCACCGCGGAGAGGATGGCCGAGGACGGCGAGGCCAGGCCCATGATGTTCAAGAGCCCGAGTCCGGGAAAGGCGCCTGTGAACAGGGCTGGCACGATTGCGAAGTACTTCGCCACGTCGTTGGCGACCGAGAACGTGGTCAAGGCGCCGCGGGTGATGAGCAACTGTTTGCCGATGCCCACGATGTTGATGAGTTTGGTGGGATCCGAGTCCAGATCCACCATGTTGGCAGCTTCCTTGGCAGCCGGAGTACCCGAATTCATGGCGACGCCGACATCCGCCGCTGCCAGCGCGGGGGCATCGTTGGTGCCGTCGCCCGTCATGGCCACCAGCCGGCCGTGCGCCTGTTCTTCCTTGATGACAGCGAGTTTGTCCTCCGGAGTGGCCTCGGCGACGAAATCGTCGACGCCTGCCTCTGCAGCGATTGCCTTGGCCGTGATGGGGTTGTCACCCGTGATCATCACCGTCCGGATGCCCATCCGGCGTAGTTCGGCAAAGCGGGCATGCATGCCCGGCTTGACCACGTCGGCGAGGTGGATCGTGCCGAGGACCCGGGCTCCGCCGTCGTGCCCGACGCCGGCCACCAACAGCGGGGTGCCGCCCTGGGCTGAGATTTCCCGCACCTTGCGGTCCACTTCGGCGGGCGTCTTGCCACCGGCGTCCGCCACGAACTTCGCGACGGCGGCAGCGGCGCCCTTGCGGATCTTCCGCCCGTCGAGGTCCAGGCCGCTCATCCGCGTGCTCGCGCTGAACTCGACAATTGCGAACTCTTCCGTTCCCTTCAGGAGAGCGGCAAGGTCCGGGCCGCCGACGCCCTTTTCCGCTGCGAGATCCACGATCGAGCGTCCCTCCGGCGTCTCGTCGGCAAGGCTGGATAGCCGGGCAGCCTCGATGAGTTCGGTCCGCTCGACGTCGTGGGCGGGGAAGAAGTTGACCGCGCGGCGGTTGCCGTAGGTGATGGTGCCGGTCTTGTCGAGCAGGAGGGTGGTGATGTCTCCCGCGGTCTCCACGGCGCGGCCGGAAGTGGCCAGGACATTGTGCTGCACCAAGCGGTCCATGCCAGCGATGCCGATCGCCGGCACGAGCGCGCCGATCGTCGTCGGGATCAGGCAGACCAGCAGCGCCACCAGCACGATCGGCGATGGCGTTGCCCCCGGCAGGGAAGCGAACGGCGCCAAGCTCATGGTGACCGCAAGGAACACGATGGTGAGCGAGACAAGGAGGACGTGGAGGGCGATTTCGTTGGGCGTCTTTTGCCGAACAGCGCCTTCCACAAGCTTGATCATCCGGTCAATGAACGTTTCGCCCGCCTCAGCCGTAATGCGAACGGCGATGCGGTCCGAAAGGACCTTGGTGCCGCCGGTCACGGAGGAGCGGTCGCCACCGGATTCACGGATCACGGGCGCCGATTCACCCGTGATGGTGGATTCGTCCACGCTCGCCAGGCCCTCGATGATCTCGCCATCGGAGGGGATGACGTCCCCTGCTTCGCACATGACGACGTCGTTCTTCCGCAGTTCCGTTCCCGGCACTTCCTTGAGGGTGCCGTCCTCCAGCCGAAGCCGGGCAACGACACCTTTCCTGCTGGCCCGGAGACTGTCTGCCTGGGCCTTGCCGCGGCCCTCGGCGATGGCTTCCGAGAGGGTTCCGAAGAGCACCGTCAGCCAAAGCCAGATTGTCACCGATATGCCGAACACTGCTGGCTTGAGGATGCAGATGGCCGTGCAGAGAGCCGCCCCTACCAGCACGGTGAACATCACGGGAGAGTGGATCATCTGGCGTGGCCCCAGTTTCCGTACTGCAACCGGCAGCGCAGTCCGGATACTGGCAAGGTCCAGCTTTGCCGGTGCCTTGGTGTGGTGCTTGTGCTCTCCCGGAGTTCCCAGGGGATTTCCGTCTGCGTAGGTCCGGGCGGCGGTGTCCGTTGTGGACGGGGTCATTTGAGGAGTCCTTCTGCGAGGGGGCCCAGGGCGAGGGCAGGGAAGTAGCTCAACGCCGTCATGATCACCGTGACGGCGAGCAAGAGCGAACCGAAGAGCCAGCCATGGGAGGGCACTGTTCCGGCGGATGCCGGGATCCGGGCCTGTTTTGCCAGGGATCCTGCCAGGGCCAACACCAGCACGATGGGGAGATAGCGGCCAAGCAGCATGGCGATTCCCATCATGGTGGACAGGTAGGGGCCCGAGGTGGTGATACCGGCGAACGCGGAGCCGTTGTTGTTGGCTCCGGAGGTGAAGGCGTACAGCACTTCGCTGAATTGGTGCGGTCCGGTTGCAGGGGCGTTGGCAACGGCGTCCGGGAGAAGGACGGTGATTCCGGCCGTGGCCAGCACGATGACGGGCGTCACCAGGATGTACATGGCCGTGAGCTTCATTTCCCGTGGCCCGATCTTCTTGCCCAGGAATTCCGGAGTGCGGCCCACCATGAGCCCGGCGATGAACACGGAGACGATCGCGAGCATGAGCAGGCCATAGAGCCCCGACCCCGTGCCGCCCGGAGCCACCTCGCCGAGCATCATGTTGACCATGGCCACGCCGCCGGCCAAGGGCGGAAGCGAATCATGGGCCACGTTGATCGCTCCCGTTGAAGTCAGGGTGGTGGCCGTGGCAAAGATGGAGCTCTGCGCCGCGCCAAAACGCTGTTCAAAGCCCTCGCCCAAACCGCCTGCTGCCGCCGTTGCCGTTCCCGCAGCGCCGGCAACGGCCCAGCCCATCAGCAAGGTGGACGCCAGCCAGAGCATGCCCATGACACCGACTACTGTGTGCCCCTGCCGCTGGTCCCCCACCATGCGGCCATAGGCGTACGGCAAGGCAGAAGGAATGAGCAGGATCAAGAAGACCTCGAACATGCTGATGAAGACGTTCGGGTTCTCAAACGGGTGCGAGGAATTGGCGTTGAAATAGCCGCCGCCGTTGGTGCCGAGGATCTTGATGGCCTCCTGGGAGGCCACCGCCCCGCCGGGAATGGTCTGGGTGACGCCTGTTGCTTGGTTGACGACCTCGGTGGACCAAAAGTTCTGCACCACACCGCCAATCACCATCACGATGGCCGCGAGCGCAGCCATCGGAAGCAGTACACGGAACGAGGTGCGGGCAAGGTCCACCCAGAAATTCCCCAGCCTGTCAGTCCGGGTGCGAGCGATGCCGCGGATCAGGGCAATCACCACCACGATTCCGACTGCGGCAGAGAGAAAGTTCTGCACGGCCAGCAGGCACATCTGTACGAAGATGCCCATGGTGGTCTCGGGGACGTAAGTCTGCCAATTGGTGTTCGTCGCGAAGGAAATGGCCGTGTTCATGGCCGTCCAGGGATCCACGCCTGCCAGGGAATTGTTCCCTGGCAGGACGCCTTGGAGCCGCTGGAGCAAGAACACCACCAGGATGGACACTGCAGAGAAGACCAGGACACTGCGCAGGTAGATCGACCAGCTCTGTTCGGCGCCGGCATCCACTCCCGCGAGGCGGTAGAACAGCCTCTCCGCCCGTGATGACTTCTTGCCGTCAAACACGAGGGCAAGGTAGATGCCCAGGGGCCTGTGCACCAAGACCAACAGCAAGAGCAGGACAACCACTTGGGTGAGGAAGGAGGCAACGCTGAAAACCATTCCGCATCACCACTTTTCCGGGTGGATCAACACGGCCAACAAGTAGCCGAACAGACACAGGCCTGAAATGAACAGGACCAACCACATCACGGCGTCCGCGCTCATTGCCCGCTCACCGGCCCATCGCCGTCGACGATTTTGCCCAGAAGGTGGGCAATCCACATCACGATCCCCATGGACACCACGAAGATCCCCACAACAGCCACGTCGGCCATTGGAACGTCCTTTCATCCGCGCCCCGTTTGCGGGGCTGATGCCAGTCAACTCCCCGGCAGACGGCGAAAATCGGTTCCTGATGGTTCCTTAACACCGCAGGGCCGAATCTTGACGGCTTCTTAACAGGCGCAAAGTGGATTCCGGGAAATCGACGTTAAGGATTCATCAAGATCGGCTTCAACCAGCGAAAACACCTGTGGCCGGTGTTATGTTCAGCAATGATCGCGGTGCCTGCGCGTCGCGCGGAAAGGACACCATGACTACCTTGAGCAGGCCCCCGGCTGATCCTTCGGCCCCACGGCCCGGAGGCATGGCCTCCCTTCGGACATGGTTGCTGTTCGGACTGCAAGACTCCAAAGGATCCCACCAAGGACCTGGTGCGGTGGGCGATCCCCATCTGAAGAAGCATTCGTGGTGGCAGGTCATGTGCCTCACCGGCGTCGACTATTTCTCCACCCTCGGCTACCAGCCGGCCATCGCAGCCTTGGCCGCCGGAGTGATTTCGCCGTTGGCCACCATCGTCCTGGTGGCCGTCACGCTGCTGGGTGCCCTGCCTGTGTACCACCGCGTCGCAGGTGAAAGCCACCGTGGCGAGGGATCAATCGCCATGCTTGAGCGCCTCTTGCCACGATGGGGAGGAAAGCTCCTCGTCCTCGTTCTCCTCGGGTTCGCGGCAACGGACTTCATGATCACCATGACCCTCTCGGCCGCGGACGCCACGGCCCACGCAATCCAGAATCCACTCGCCCCGGGCTGGCTGCAGGGACAGAACATCCTGGTCACTTTGTTCCTTCTGGCCCTGCTGGCCGCAGTATTCCTGCGCGGATTCAAGGAAGCCATCGGCGTGGCGGTGGTTCTGGTCATCGTCTATCTGGGCCTCAACGTCGTGGTCGTGTTCTCAACGTTTGTGGAAGTGTTCGCACATCCGGTCGCAGTGGGTGACTGGTGGCATGCACTTTCCACTTCGCACGGAAACCCGTTCATGGTGATCGGCATCGCGCTACTCGTTTTCCCCAAACTCGCCTTGGGCCTGTCCGGTTTCGAGACGGGAGTCGCCGTGATGCCCCAGATCCGCGGACGTGCCTCGGACACGGAGGAAAACCCTGCCGGACGGATCAAGGGAACCCGCCGTCTCCTGACCACGGCCGCGGTCATCATGAGTTCGTTCCTGATCGCCACCAGCTTCACCACCGTTGTGTTGATTCCGGACCAGGAATTCCAAACCGGCGGCCAGGCCAATGGACGGGCCCTGGCATTCCTTGCGCACCAATATCTCGGCGTGGGGTTCGGCACTGTCTACGACCTGAGCACCATCGCCATCCTGTGGTTCGCAGGCGCCTCCGCCATGGCGGGGCTGCTGAACCTGGTCCCGCGGTACCTGCCGCGATATGGAATGGCACCGGGATGGGCCCGGGCAGTGCGCCCCCTCGTGTTGGTATTCACCCTCATCGGGTTCCTGATCACCTTCCTGTTCAACGCCGACGTCGACGCCCAGGGTGGCGCGTACGCCACCGGGGTGTTGGTGTTGATGACGTCGGCCGCCGTGGCGGTGACCCTCTCCGCCCGCCGTTTGAGGCAGCGCAAGCGCACCGTCGGATTCGGCGTCATCGCCCTTGTCTTCATCTATACGACAATTGCCAACATCTTCGAACGTCCCGAAGGCATCCGGATCGCCGCGATCTTTATCGTGGGGATTATCGTGATCTCCCTGCTTTCCCGGATCCGGCGCTCGTTTGAATTGCACGCGACCCACGTCCACCTGGACCGCCAGGCGCTGGAATTCATGTCCACCAACCTAAGTGGCCCGATTGCGCTCATCGCCCACGAACCCCTCCGCCTCACCGCGGAGGCCTACCGGGACAAACTCACCTCAGCGATCGAGGTCAGCCACATTCCGGTGGATTACCAGGCGCTCTTCCTGGAAGTGATTGTGGACGATTCCTCCGACTTCGAAACCGCGCTCGAAGTCCACGGCGTGGTTCGGCACGGACACCAGATCCTCGAAGTCCACGGCCCGGTGGTCCCCAACACCATCGCCTCGGTGCTGCTGCACATCCGCGACGTGACCGGCCTCATGCCGCACATCTACTTCCGCTGGACCGAAGGCAACCCGGTCATCAATCTCCTTCGCTTCCTGTTCCTGGGCGAGGGAGAGATCGCTCCAGTCACCCGGGAAGTGCTGCGTGAAGCCGAACCCGATGTCAGCCGCCGCCCGTGGGTCCACGTGGGCTAAGCGCGGCTACAAGGTGGCCTGACGGCGATGCCGTCAGGGCCGCTCAGGCACCTCGCCGTTCGCTACCGCTTCGATCCAGTCGACCGCCTCGTCCGAGAAATAGAACCCCGAAGGCCCGTTCTCACCAACCCACCAGGCATCGGAAGTAACAACACCTCCAACTTGGGCGATCTCGGCAAGCACCTCGGGGGACACTGCGTCGCCATTGTTCTCGATCAGCCATTCTTGGGTGGACGGCTTCAGCTTCGGCCACCAGTGCTCGATACTCATGGCCGAAGTCTGCCATGCCTGCCCCATTTGCTCGAGCCTTGACCGTTAAGAGAGTGCTAAATCTCCGCCCTGCCGCATATGGAAACCGTAAAGACCACCGGTGGCGGGTCCTTTCGGTGATCTGATCGAGTGAAGAATTCACGGCCACCCGGGCTGTGGACTGGTCCTCCGCAGGAGCTGACGTAAGCATGAAGCGCTTTGGCTTTACCCACGGAACGGCACCCGACACCACGGTTCCCGGCAGCAGCCCGATCGACTATGTTGTGGTCGACGACGTCGGTGATTTCTCGTACTATCCGTCCGAGGCCGCCATGCTCGACAACTTGGAATACGTTGACGAAGCAGCATGCATCCTTGACCGAGCCGGAAACGACTACCGCCTGACCATGGATAAGGACAGGCACCTGCGCCTGGGCCCTTCGTTGGGCACTGTCGAATTCAACTGGCTCCGCCAAGCGTGGACAACCAACCAACGTCGGAATATGCAGACCCACCCCTTACAACGGTTCTCCCCGGAAACGTTGGAAGCCCTCCTTGCCGGATTGTTTGAAATGCTTTACCTCGAACAATCCGGCAGGACCACGGATGCGCCGTGGGTGTTGGAGGTGGATGGCGAAGTAACCCATCCTGCGACGCTCCAAGAAGTCAACGGCCTCCTCACACGCGACGATCACCTCGAACGAGTCACGGTGCATGACCCATTCGGCCACGACTATCAGCCAATCCGACACGCAGGGCACCGCTTCTCCTTTCCCACCGGGAGGTCCATCTACTACGTCGAGGTTCCTGGGAGATTCAAGCGGGACGGCGTCCACCACTGAGGCCACCCGCACGGCACGCAAATACTTCTCCGCACTTGCGACATGAATCGTCTGCACGCGCCACACAGTAGGCATGAAGATCCAAACAGCGGCTGCGGTGCCCGTCGCGGATGGCATGTGGCTGCTTCTGACCCGGTGGCGGGACCAGAGCCTCGTTGCGCAGCTCAGGACGCGGCAACCGGCACGCGGCGATTTGCTTCGTCAATAGACGCGATCCCCGAACCGATGGAGCCTTCCGAGAACGACGTCGTCGACCAAGTGCCCGTCCACGGGCGCCACCGGACCGAACCACTGAGGAACAAATGGCTGATCACCCTTTTCGCGAAAAAAGATTCCAAACCTGCGTCATAAATTCCGGGTCCGGCCACTGTGTCTATATGGTCGGAAATATTTATGCTCGCGGGGAAGCCGGTAATGGCGCCTAGTACTACCTCTTCAATGGCCGACGCTGTTAGCGACAGTGAAATAATCGCCATGGTCCGCGGTGGAAACCTGGATGCGTATGACGGGCTGTACGCTCGCCATGTTTCCATCGCTTCTACCGTTGCCCGCAGGAACGTTGACAACCTCAGCGATGCCGACGACGTCGTCGCCGAAGCATTCCGGTCGGTCCTGCAGAGCCTGGTCGAGGGCAAGGGGCCTGAGCAATTCTTCCGTGGGTACCTGTTGTCCACGGTGACCAGGCTTTCCCATCATAGGAACCGGAATGCCCGCCGCGCCCTGCCGACCGCCGACGAGGCTGTTCTTGACCACAAAATGACACCCGGGGATCCGGTCGTCCAGGCTTTCGAATCCCATACCGTGGCCCGTGCCTTCCGATCACTGCCGGAACGATGGCAATCGGCCCTGTGGTACCTGGACGTGGAACGGATGAAGCCCGCCGTCGTCGCTCCGATCCTCGGGCTCTCGCCCAACGCTGTCTCCGCACTGGGCGTGCGCGCGAGGGAAGGATTGCGCAAACAGTATTTGCAGATGCACGTCAGCGAGATTCCGCAAGGCGCCTGCACGAAAGTCGTACCCCAGCTCGGATCCTATGTTCGCGGGGGCTTGTCCAAACACGCCGAGGCAAAGGTCCGGGATCACCTTGACGAGTGCGCCAAGTGCACGGCCGTGCTGCTGGAGCTCAGGGACGTGCAGGCAACCATGCGGGCCGTGCTCCTGCCATTGATGACAGGCGTCCCGCTGGCAGCATGGGGAAGCGGCGCCTCGGGGCTGGGCATTGCAGGGCAGTTTCCTTCAGCGCCGGTGGCATCCGGGATGACCCGGATCTCACAGCCTCTATTGATGTCTATCCTCGCTGGCCTCGCAGTAGGGCTGGTCGTGGCAGGGGTCGGTTTTGTCCAGGTCCTGGGTGGCCAGCCGGCGCCGCAGGGATATCAGGATGCCCGGATACAAACAACCGGGTCTGCCCGGCCGACGCCCGCGCCGTCCCGAGACCAGTCCCCCACCCGTGTTGCCTCCGAAGCGCTCCCGCCGCTTCCTGCGCTGCCGGACGAAGCGGCGACGCCTGTGATCACCGAACCCCTCTTTGCGACACCGGCGCCGGCACGAGGGCCCGCGCCAGCCAGCACACCATTACCCATTGCCGTTCCCGTGCGGACCCCGGCTCCCACGCCGACGCCGACGGCAAATCGCGGGAAGATCAGCGGTACAGCGAGTCGGACAGACACGGGTGCGGACCCCACGACGGCGACGCTCGAGACCGTCTTCACCCTGTCCCGAGGAATCGGGAATGCCACAGCCGACTTCTCGATCAACGCGCCCGGCACAATTTCAAGCGGATCCGTTACTGCCCCCTCGGGCTGGAGTTGCTCGGCGAAGCCACTGGATCCTTCCGGCATCAGTTGCACCACAAATTCGGCACAACCCGGCGAACTGACCTTCCGGCTCAACGTCACCGTCGTGAACCAGGGCGTCTACACCTTGACGTATGGCCTGAGTGGAACCGGGATTGCAACGAGCACATTCCGCTACGACTTCTGACAGATCAATCGGCCCAAATTAGACCCTGACGCGCGGAACACCAAGCTGAGGGAAGACCACCGCCCCGTCGTCGGGCTCGAAGATGTGAGCTAGCGTCGGCGAAAACACCCCCAAAAGTGAGCGGGGGTCCGGACTAGGCCTACGCCGGCGGGGCGGTGGATTCGCGGACCACAAGGTGCGTGGCGAGTTCCACGCGCCGCGAGTCCAATGCGTCACCGCGCATTTGGCGGAGCACGAAGCGCAGGGCGGCACGGCCCATCTCCTGCAGCGGCTGGGATACGGACGTCAGCGGCGGCACCGATTCCTCTGCTTGGTAGGTTCCGTCGAATCCCACCACGCTGATGTCCTCCGGGATGCGGATCTTTTGCCGCCGCGCCTCGGCGAGCACACCCAGGGCGATGCTGTCGCTTGCGGCAAAGATGGCCGTTGGGCGCTCTTCGAGTTGAAGCAGGGTTTTCATTCCCGCCACCCCGTTCTCGGAGCGGAAGGGCCCTGACAGGATGTAACGCTCCTCGACGGGCACACCATTCGCCATCAGCGCCGCCATGTAGCCGTGGAGACGGGCCTGGTTGCACTCGGCGCCTTCCGGGCCACCCAGGTAGGCGATCCGGCGGTGCCCCAGATCCAACAGGTGCGCCGTGGCGGCCTTGCCCCCGGCCCAGTTGCTGGCACCGACGCTGACCACGTCACCCGGCGGCGGGTTGAGCGGGTCGATGACCACGATGGGTATCTGGCGCCGTCGAAATGGATCCAGCTGGGCCGAACTGAACGCCGAGGTCACCACGATCATGCCGCTGCGGCCTTCGTCGACGATCCGCTGCGCCCGCTGCTCGAGGCTCAGCTTCGACGCCGACTGCTGGCCGGTGATGTTGAGCAGGACTTCGACGTCGGAGGCGGCCGCGTGCTCCAACACGCCGTTGAGCACTTCCACCCCATACGCCGAATTCAAGGTGTCGAACACAACCTCCACCACGGGCCGGCGGCCGGCGGTGTTCTTTCGCTGAAGCGGCGACTTGTATCCCGTCCGCTCCAAGGCGGTCAGAACTTTGGCGCGCGTGTCAGCCGCAACATCCTCGCGCCCATTGACCACCTTCGAGACGGTCGGCATCGAGACGCCCGCTTCCCGGGCAATGGCGGCCAATGTCACCTTGGCGGAACTTTCACTGCTGGCCATGGATCCTCAACTCTTTCGAAATATTTCGCTGACACAAGTGTGGGCGGCGAGGCAAGCAGAGTCAATCGCCATTTCGTAAAAGAGTTGAACTTTATGCCCGAATCGCCTTGACGGTGACCCAGACCACAGCTAAATTTGCCTAACGGACCGAAAAGATTATCGAAATATTTCGAAGATTCGGATCAAGCATATTCAGCGGCAGTGCAGCCTCGCTCCCCGAAGGCCGGACTCCCGAAACCAATAGCCGGGCAATCAGCGTCGAGCCCGGAGGACGAATGGAATTGCAAATGGTAAAACTCACGTTGCGCACGGCAGCGATCGCCGTCACTGCCGCGGCCGTATCGATCTCCCTCGCAGCCTGCGGATCAAGTGGACCGGCAAGTTCGGCAGGAAACGCCGATTCGGCCACCATGTGGGGCCTCACGGGCGGTAACCAGCCCGTACTCCAGAAGTCCATCGATGCATGGAACAAAGCCCACCCGGACGAGGCCGTCAAGCTCGACTTCTTCGCGAACGACGCGTACAAGACCAAAGTGCGCACCGCCGTCGGCGCCGGACAAGGACCCACCTTCATTTACGGTTGGGGCGGTGGCGTGCTGAAGTCCTATGTCGACGCCGGCCAGGTGGCCGACCTGTCGGACTTCGTATCGTCAAACCCGGATGTCAAGAGCCGCTACCTGCCGTCCGTGCTCAAGAACGGCGTGATCGACGGCAAGACGTATGCCCTGCCCAACAACAACGTGCAGCCCGTCGTCCTGTACTACAACAAGGAAGTCTTCGATAAGATCGGCGCCCAGGCCCCCAAGACCTGGGATGAACTCATGGCCCTGGTGCCGAAGTTCAAGGCTGCAGGCATCGCTCCCTTCTCCCTGGGCGGCCAGTCCAAGTGGCCTGACCTGATGTGGCTCGAATACCTGGTGGAGCGCATCGGCGGACCCGAGGTCTTCGCGAACATCGCTGCCAACAAGCCCGGCGCCTGGTCCGACCCCGCCGTCAAGGCAGCCCTCAGCAAGATCCAGGACCTGGTGGACGCCGGCGGATTCGCCAACGGATTCTCCTCCATTGCCGCCGACAGCAACGCGGACCAGGCCCTCCTTTACACCGGCAAGGCCGCCATGATCCTGCAGGGTGGCTGGATCTACCAGAGCATGAAGAAGGACGCCGCGGACTTCGTCAAGAACGGCAAGCTGGGCTACGTCACCTTCCCCACCGTGTCCGGTGGCAAGGGCGATCCTGCCAACGTCGTGGGCAACCCTTCCAACTTCTGGTCGATCTCTTCCAAGGCCACTGACAGCCAGAAGAAGGCGGCGCTCGACTACGTCAAGAGCGGAATGTTCACCGACGCCGACACCCAGTCCTTGATCGACTCCGGAGCGGTTCCCGTGACCACGGGCATCGAAAGCAAGCTGGCCGCATCACCGGACAAGGATTTCCTGAGCTACGTGTACGGCATGGCCAAGAACGCACCGAGCTTCACCCTCTCCTGGGACCAGGCCCTCAGCCCCGCCCAGGGAGACGCCATGTTGGCGAACCTGGACCAGATCTTCCTGAAGAAGATCAGCCCCGATCAGTTCGTCTCAACCATGAACGCCACGATCGGAAAGTAACCAGTGTCTACCTCAACCGGTTCTTCCCGGCGGGTCCTTGAAAAGGGCCCGTCGGGGTGGCTGGCCGCACCAGCCCTTGTCTTCTTCCTCCTCTTCGCCATCATCCCTCTCTTCGGCGTGCTCTTCCTCAGCTTCACCAAATGGGACGGGCTGGGCGAAATCAAACTGGACGGCTTGTCGAGCTGGACCACGGTCCTGACCGATCCCGTCACCGGCAATGCGCTGTGGGTCACGGCCAAGATCATGTTTTTCTCGTTCATCGTGCAAGCCCCCATCAGCTTGCTCCTCGGAGTTTTCACGTCCGCGTCCCAGAAATACCGCGCGGCCCTCGCAGTCCTCTACTTCGTGCCGCTGCTGCTGTCCTCCGCGGCCGTCGCGATCGCATACAAGGCCCTCTTGGACCCGAACTTCGGACTCGGTCCGGGCTTGGGCCTTCCATTCCTCGCCCAGGACTGGCTCGGCAACTCAGATCTGGTGCTGTTCGTCGTCGTCTTCGTCATCGCCTGGCAGTTTGTCCCGTTCCACACACTCATCTACCAAGGCGGCGTGCGCCAGATCCCGGCGTCGCTGTATGAAGCGGCCCAAATCGACGGCGCGGGGCGCGTCCAGCAGTTCTTCGCCATTACCTTGCCCCAGTTGAAATACACCATCATCACGTCCTCGACCCTTATGGTGGTCGGCTCACTGGCCTACTTCGATCTCGTCTTCGTCCTCACCGGCGGAGGCCCCGGCTATTCCACGCGGCTGCTACCGCTGCACATGTACCTGACCGGCTTCAAGGCCAACGACATGGGAGCGGCGAGCGCCCTCGGCGTCATCCTCGTGGTGATCGGCCTTGCACTGGCCCTGCTCCTGCAAAGACTCGGTGGCAAGAACCGCAACGCAAGCCAATTGGAAGGTGCCTGATGGCTTCCACAACCCAGATTCCCGCACCGCCGGCAAGGCCCAACGCGCCAAGCAACAAGCAAGGCCACAAACATGGCCAGCGAGCAAAAGGCGCCAAGGGCCCCGGCCGGCTCCGCCCCAACTACCTGGGCGGCCTGGGCGGCTGGCTTTGGCTGGCGATCATCATCGTTCCCATCTACTACGTGGTGGTGACCAGCCTGAAGAACCAGGCCGGGTTCTTCACCTCGAACCCGATGATGCCGCCCACCGAGCCGACCCTGGACAACTACAAGCTGGTCCTGGACAACGACTTCGCCATGTACTTCTTCAACAGCCTGATCGTCACAGTGGGCAGTGTCGTACCTGCGCTCCTGGTCTCGTTCATGGCCGCCTACGCGATCGTCCGGGGGAAGGGCCGGTTCCTGACGTGGACGAACAACACGTTCCTCCTGGGCCTGGCGATTCCCTTGCACGCCACGATCATTCCCATCTATTGGATGATCACCAAAGCGCATCTCTATGACACCTTGTTGGCGCTGATCTTGCCCTCCATTGCGTTCGCGATTCCCATTTCCGTCCTCATCCTGAGCAACTTCATGCGCGATGTACCCAACGAGTTGTTCGAGTCCATGCGGCTCGATGGTTGCTCGGACTGGGCCATGATGTGGCGGCTCGCGCTGCCCATGACGCGCCCCGCCGTCGTGACCGTGGGCATCTACAACGCGCTCGGCGTCTGGAACGGCTTCCTGTTCCCGCTGATCCTGACCCAGAGCCCGTCCACCCGTGTGCTTCCGCTGTCCTTGTGGACGTTCCAGGGCGAATTCAGCGTGAACATTCCCGCCGTGTTGGCTTCCGTGGTGCTCGCCACCTTGCCGCTGCTGGTCATCTATGTGGTGGCCCGCCGCCAGCTGCTCAGCGGGTTGACCGCAGGATTCAGCAAATAGCCAACGCTCTTTGAAAGCACGAAAGGAAACACAATGACTACCGCAAAGCCCTTGCGGGTCGGCATGGTCGGCTACGCATTCATGGGCGCCGCCCACTCCCACGCTTGGCGGACAGCGCCGCGGTTCTTCGATCTCCCGCTTGACCCCCAGCTCACCGCACTGTGCGGCCGGAACGACGACGGCGTCCGCGCCGCCGCGGGCAAGCTCGGCTGGGGATCGGTGGAGACTGATTGGCGCCGGCTCCTCGAGCGGGACGACATCGACCTGATCGACATCTGCACCCCGGGCAATACGCACGCCGAGATCGCGATCGCAGCCCTCGAAGCGGGCAAGCACGTGCTCTGCGAGAAACCCCTCGCCAATTCTGTGGCGGAGGCGGAGCGCATGACCGAAGCCGCCCAGGCCGCGGCAGAACGCGGAGTGTTCTCGATGTGCGGCTTCAGCTACCGCCGCACCCCTGCTTTGGCGCTGGCCAAGCGGATGGTCGAAGAGGGCCGTTTGGGAACCATCCGGCACGTGCGGGCGCAGTACCTGCAGGACTGGCTTAGCGACGAAAACGCGCCCATGACCTGGCGGCTGGACAAGTCCAAGTCCGGATCGGGCTCCTTGGGCGACATCGGAGCGCACAGCATCGACGCTGCGCAGTGGGTCACCGGGCAGCAGATCACGGGCGTTTCCGCACTCCTGGAAACCTTCGTCCACGAACGTCCGCTGGCCGGTGACCTCGTCGGGTTGGGCGGCCATGGCGACGTCGGCGCGGATGCGCCGCGCGGCGCGGTCACGGTCGACGACGCCGCCATTTTCACCGCCCGCTTTTCTGGCGACGGGCTCGACGGCGGCACTACTTCCGCGGGCGCCGTCGGGGTCTTCGAGGCCACGCGGTTCGCGCTGGGACGCAAGAACGCCATGCGACTGGAAGTCAACGGGACCAAGGCCTCCCTCGCGTTCGACTTCGAAGAGATGAACGTCCTGTCCTTCTACGACGCCGCGGAATCCCCCGACGCCGGATTCCGCCGGATCTTCGTGACGGAGCCCGAACACCCCTACGTCGGCAACTGGTGGCCCACCGGGCATGGCCTCGGATACGAGCACGGCTTCACGCACCAAGTGGTGGACCTCGTGACCGCGATCGGCGCAGGCGAGCAGCCCTCGCCGTCGTTCGCTGATGCCCTGCAGGTGCAAAAGGTGCTGGCTGCCGTGGAAGGCAGCGCCGCAGAGTCCAGCCGCTGGCAGGAAGTCTAGGAGGGAATCCCGATGACAAGACCCATCACACTGTTCACCGGCCAATGGGCCGATCTGCCCTTCGAAGAGGTCGCCCGGCTCGCGGGCGAATGGGGCTTCGACGGGCTCGAAATCGCCTGCTGGGGCGACCACCTGGACCCCCACCGGGCCTCCGTGGACGACAGCTATGTCCAGGAACGCCTCGACATCCTTGAGAAGAACGGCCTCAAGGTCTTTGCGATCGCCAACCATCTCACCGGCCAAGCCGTGTGCGACGACCCCATCGATGAGCGCCACCGGGACATCCTCTCCGACGAGGTTTGGGGCAATGGCGATCCTGAAGGAGTCCGCCAACGCGCTGCCGAGGCCATGAAGGACACGGCACGGGCCGCGGCACGCCTCGGCGTCAAGACCGTCACGGGATTCACGGGCTCCTCCATCTGGAAGGCAGTGGCCATGTTCCCGCCCGCCTCGGAGGCGATGATCGAGCGCGGCTACCAGGATTTCGCGGACCGCTGGAACCCGATCCTCGACGTGTTCGACGAAGTCGGGGTCCGCTTCGCCCTGGAAGTCCACCCCTCCGAGATCGCCTACGACTACTGGACCGCGAAACGTGCCCTGGAAGCCGTGGGGCATCGCGAGAGCTTCGGGCTGAACTTCGATCCATCCCACTTCATCTGGCAGGACCTGGATCCGGTGATGTTCCTCCAGGATTTCGCGCCGAAGATCTTCCACGTGCACGTCAAGGAATCCATCCGCCAGCTCAACGGACGCAACGGCCGGCTCGGCTCCCACTTGCCATGGGCGGATCCGCGCCGGGGCTGGGACTTCGTCACCGCAGGCCATGGCGACGTGAAATGGGAGCCGATCTTCCGCGCCCTCAATGCCATCGGCTACGAGGGGCCAACCAGCGTCGAGTGGGAAGACGCGGGCATGGACCGACTCGTGGGAGCACCGCAATCCTTGGCCATGGTCCGGGAACTCGCCGCCATCGCCCCGCCGGTCGCCGCTTTCGACGCGGCCTTCTCAAGCCGCTAACCATTTCATTTTCGGCTCTCCGGCCGTATTTCTCAGCAAAGGAAACCATGACTGACAAGAAGACCGCCCTGGTGGTCCGTGGCGGCTGGGATGGCCACCAGCCATTCGAAGCCACAGAACTCTTTATCCCCTTCCTCAAGGAGAACGGCTACGACGTCCGGGTGGAGGAATCCCCGAAGGTATATGCCGATTCGGCATATATGTCCGGCGTGGACCTGATCGTGCAATGCATGACCATGTCCACCATCGAGAAGGACGAATTCGAGGGGCTCCGTACCGCCGTCGAAAACGGCACGGGACTTGCCGGCTGGCACGGCGGCATCGCCGATTCCTACCGGAACAACTCGGACTACCTGCACATGATCGGCGGCCAGTTCGCCTGCCACCCCGGCAAACATCCGGACGAACGCATCGGCGAACAGCCGGACAACTACGTGCCGTACACCGTCAACATGCTCCCGGCTGCCGCGAGCCACCCCATCACCCAGGGAATCGGCGACTTCGATTTGGTCACCGAGCAGTACTGGGTCCTGTCTGACGACTACATCGACGTCCTCGCCACCACCACCCAGAAGGTCCGCGACTGGGACCAATGGAACCGGGAGGTCACCTCCCCTGCGATCTGGACCCGGCAGTGGGCCGAAGGACGGATCTTCGTCTGCACCCCGGGACACCGCGTGGAAATCCTCCAGGACAGCAACGTCCGCACCATCATCGAAAGGGGCATGCTGTGGGCAAGCCGCTAAGAGTAGGCATCATCGGCTGTGGCGCCATCATCGCCCAGTACCTCAAGAACTTCCGCCGGCTGGACGACATTGACCTGGTAGCCGTCGCGGACCTCGATCCCGCGCGCGCACAAGCGGTCGCGGATTCTTACGACGGCGTCCGCGCGGTGACCGTCGACGAGCTCCTGGCGGCGGACGACATCGAGCTCGTACTCAACCTCACCATTCCGGCCGCGCATGCGCCGATCGCATTGAGGGCCATCGCCGCCGGCAAGAGTGTCTATGGTGAGAAGCCGCTCGCTGCGACAACCGCCGAGGCACGGCAAGTGCTCGACGCGGCGCGGGAGGCCGGCGTCGTGGTCGGCTGCGCGCCGGATACGGTGCTCGGCACCGGGATCCAGACTGCCCGCAAAGCGATCGACGACGGCCTGATCGGTGCGCCGATCTCGGCCACGGCAACCATGGTGACACCGGGACACGAGCGCTGGCATCCCAACCCGGACTTCTACTACCAGCCCGGCGGCGGACCGCTGCTGGACATGGGTCCCTACTACGTGAGCGCCCTGGTCACGCTATTGGGCCCGGTGGTCTCGGTCATTGGTGCCGCAAGCCACACACGGGACACGCGCACCATTGGTTCGGGACCGCGGGAGGGCGAGGTGATTCCGGTGACCATCGATTCGCACGTGACCGGGGTCCTGGTCCACGCCTCCGGCGCCCTGTCCACGCTGGTGATGAGCTTCGACGCGGTGAAGACCAAGTCGGCCAACATCGAGATCCACGGTTCGGCGGGATCTCTTGTTGTTCCTGATCCGAACCACTTCGACGGCGACGTCCAGCTCTTCACGCTTGGCGCCGACTCCTGGCAGACCCTTCCGATCTCGGCCGGCTACATCGATTCGGGCAGGGGCTTCGGCATCGCCGACCTCGCCGCAACCCCGGCCGGGGTCGAACCACGTGCTGGCGGCCAATTGGCGTTCCATGCGCTCGAGGTCATGGAATCTGTGCTGGCATCTGCCCACAGTGGCTCAGCGGTCTCGATCGAAAGCACGGTTGCGCGGCCGGCCCTCGTGGAACTGACAGCCTTGGCGGCCCCGCTCGCGGAAGTTCAGGGAATCAGTTCGTAGGCCTGGCTCAATATTCTCCGGACTGCGGTTGCTGCGGCGCCCCTGAGGGCCCCCGTCTGCCCCAGTCCGGAGAACGCCAGGTTTCCTTCCGGGATCAGTCCCGGTGCGTGGTGGTTCAAGCTCCGGAGCAGCGCAGGAGCGATCCACTCCTCGAGTACGGCGAAATGACCGCCGAGCACGACGGCGGAAATGTTCGCCACCCGCGCCGTCGAGGCTATCGCGATTCCTAGGTAGTGCCCGGCCTGTTCCACCGCTGAAACCGCGCTCCAATCTCCGTCGGCAAGGCGGCTCAGCAGGTATTCCATGTGCTTTGTAGCCACATCCTGATGTATTCCGGCTGCAGAATATATGGCGTCTTGGCCCGCGAACGTCTCAAGGCAACCGTGACCGCCGCAGGCGCACAACGGGCCGTCGGGATGCACCACCACATGCCCGATCTCACCGGCATGGCCGTGCGGGCCGGCGAAAAGCCGGGAATCTATGACCAGCCCTCCACCGACGCCCACTTCGCCGGAAATGTAGAGGAAGTCAGGGAAGCGGTCGCCGTGGCCAAACCAGAGTTCCGCGAGCGCGGCGCCATTGGCCTCGTTGGAGAGGGTCACTCCGAAGGGGGCTGCGGGCAGGAGCCTGGGCAGCTCTTCGGAGAGTCCGACGTCGGCCCAGCCCAGGTTCGGCGCGGCCAGCACCACGTTGCGTTCCGTATCCACCAAGCCTGGCACGGTCAATTCCCCACCAAGAAGTTCGACGCCGTCGCCGGCCGCCTGTGTTGCCGCCCGCTGCGCCATGGCGACGAGGAGCGGCAGGATGTCGGAGGGCAGGCTTCCGCGGTTATGCCTTTCGACCGTTTCGTGGAAGGTCAGTTCCCCCGTGAAATCCAGGACTCCCACCGCGAGGTAATCCACATTGATCTCCACGGCCAAGGCACCGCGGGCCGGATTGAGGACAAGGCCGGTTCCGGGCCGTCCGCGTTCGCCGTCGCGGGTGATACTTGTTTCCCGCACCAGGCCGGATTCAAGCAAGTCGGTGACGATGCTCGAAACGGAGGCCTTCGTGAGACCGCTTTCCGCGGCAAGCTGGGCACGCGTGGCCCCGCTGTTCCCCTGGATGCCTGCGAGGACGAGCGCAAGGTTCTGCCTGCGGACATCGCCCACTCTTCCCGGCGACGGCGTGGCGGGCATGTTTCCTCCAGGATCCTGTTTTGACTGCGTGACTTACATCATCATTCAGTGATCCGAGGTTGCTGGCTATTTGGACCGGGCCGTGCCGCGCTGGTCACTTGCCGAGGTGCTGCCCTGCCCCTAGTCCCCCGGGTAGCTGATTCCCGCTTGCCTGCGTGCTTCATCCAGCAGGGACATGGTGGTCAGGGTATCCGCCAACGGCATTGTGGGGCACTCAAGCAGGCCCAGTTGCAGGCAACGAATCACTTCGCGCAACTGGTAGGTGTAGCCATGGCCGACCGGGGTGAATTTCTCCTGCCGTTGCTCGCCGGAGCTGGAGGTGATGGTCAACTCCGTCGGATTGAACAGCGGTGCGTTGGATCGGAGCATCCCCTTCGTGCCGCATATGGTGGCCGTTTGGGGGGTGGCCGAGGTCAAGGAGGTCATGGCCTGGACCTGTGCCCCGGAAGGATAGGACAGTGTCAGTGCGGTCTCGGAATCCACTCCGCCGTCAGTGAGATGCGCCGTGGCCGTCAACGATTCCGGGCGTCCTAGGCTGATCAGCGCCCATGTCAGGGGATAGACACCAACGTCCATCAGGGCACCTCCCCCGTCGTCGAGCCTCCACAGCCGGGATTCTGGATTGCACGGCGCCGGAAACCCGAGATCAGCTTGCAGCCACCGGATCTCGCCGAGTTCGCCGGATGCGATGATTTCCGCCGCCCGTTGCACGCTGGGCAGGAACCGGGTCCACACTGCTTCCATCAGGAACAGGCTTTTCTCCCGGGCCAGCCGAACCAAGACCTCTGCTTCACGGGCGTTGATGGTCAGCGGCTTCTCGCACAACACGTGCTTCCCCGCTTCGAGGGCCGCCTTCGCCGCCGAGAAATGACTCGTGTGAGGGGTTGCCACATACACGACGTCCACCGCGGGATCCTGGAGGAGCCGCTGGTACCCCGGAAGCCCGCCGTCGTCGCCGTAGGCGCTCTGGAAGCCGTGCTCCGAAGCAAACGCGTCCGCGTTTTCCTGGGTCCGGGAACTGACGGACTGCAAAACGGCGTCGGGAAGGAGCGCGAGGTCGCTGACGACCGTGGAGGCGATCCGTCCGGTGGAAATGACTCCCCACCGGACGGGACTGCCCGATGCGGGCACCGGATCCTGGTTCAGGGAATCAAGAAGCGGTGTCCTGATGAGCAGCGATTCAGTTGCCGGCGTCAACGCGGGCACTGACCTTCCTGTAGTTCTGCCCGATCGACGCTCGGAAATCCGGCTCGGGTGTGGCGTCGAGGGCCACGGGCCAATCCGGGCGGTAGCCTGCGAGCGCCCACGCCGCCTGCACGGCTGCACCGCGGGCAACGTATTCGCCCGGGCTCGGAATCACGACAGGCAGGTCGAATACCTGAGCCGCTATCCGTTGCACGGCAGGATTCTTTACCGCGCCCCCGATCAACTGCAACCGTTCCGCACGGACACCCTGGTCACGCAGCGCGTCCAGGCCTCCGGCGAGTCCACACAGCATGCCTTCGATGGCGGCCCGGGCGATATTCGGCCGGGTGGTGGAGGCGATGCTGAGGCCGTGGAAGCTGGCCTTCGCGTGAGGCAGATTGGGAGTCCGTTCCCCTTCGAAATACGGCACCAGCACCACGCCTCCCGAGCCAGGCTCAGCTTCAAGGGCGAGCCTGGACAGCCCGTCGAAGTCGACGCCGAGCACTGCGGCTACCGAGCTGAGCACGCGGGCGGCGTTCAAGGTCACTGCGATGGGCAAATACTCGCCGCTCGCATCGGCGAAGCCCGCCACGGTCCCGCTCGCATCATGTCCGGGTGAAGAGTCGACGGCGAACACGGTGCCGCTGGTGCCCACGGACACGACGACGTCGCCGGGTTTGGCTCCGAGCCCAAGCGCGGCGGCGGCATTGTCCCCCGCCCCGACGCCGAGCAGGATCCCGCCGCCCAACGCTTCGCTTGCGCCACGGCCCCCGAAACACGCCGGGTGCACGCGGCCCGCGGTTTCGCCCGGACCTAGCACCCGGGGAAGAACGACGACGCCGGGCGCCGCCGTCGTCGTCCCGCCCGAGGCTTCCCGGGCGTCCTGGCCGAACGCCAGTTTGAACAAGTCCAGATCGTAGCGTCCGGTCAGCGGGCTCCAATAGCCGGTGCCGCTGGCGTCCGAACGGTCAGTGGTGAGTTCGTCCAGGTCCGGCCCCAGCGGGCTGGAGCCCGCCGGACCGTAACCGCGGAGACGCCACGTGAGCCAGTCGTGGGGGAGCGCGACGGCGGCCACCCGAGCCATGCTTTCGGGTTCGTGGTCCCTAATCCAGCGGATTTTCGTGATCGTGAACGAAGCCACCGGAACCAGGCCGGTCCGCCGGGCGAAGTCCTCCGCCCCCACTTCGGCGGTGAGATCTTCCGCCGAGCCGGCCGAGCGAGTGTCATTCCACAGCAGCGCCGGCCGCACCACATTGCCCTCGAGGTCCAGCAGCACCATCCCGTGCTGCTGGCCCCCTACGGACAGTGCGCTGACATCGGCCAGGCCGCCGGCGTCGCCGAACGCTTCGGACAGCGCCCGCCACCACTCGTCCGGATGGACTTCCGTTCCCTCCGGGTGGCTCGCGCGGCCCGCACGCACGAGCGCACCGCTTTCCGCGTCCAAGACCACCACTTTGCAGCTTTGGGTAGAGGAATCAACCCCGGCAACCAGTGTCATGAGGTCAGCGCGCTCCGAGGAGGTGCTCGATGAAGAGCTGCTGGAGCTTCACGAACCCAAAGCCCTTGCCGCCGAAGTAGGCATCGGCGTCGAAGTCCTCGTAAGCGGACTTGTCCGCACGCAACTGCTCGTAACCTTCGCCCGGGTTCAGGGTGGGTTCGTTGATTTCTGCCACGCGGGACGCCCGGAGGGCTTCCTGGACCTCGGGGTCGGCGCGGAATGCCTTGGCGCGCTCCTTGAGCAGCAGGTAGGTCTGCATGTTCGCGGCCGCAGAGTCCCACACGCCGTCGATGTCCTCGGTGCGGCTGGGCTTGTAGTCGAAGTGGCGCGGACCGTCGTAGGCGGGGCCGCCGTCGGGACCGCCGTTTTCGAGCAAGTCCACCAAGGAGAAAGCGTTCTGCAGGTCACCGTGGCCGAACACCAGGTCCTGGTCGAACTTGATGCTGCGCTGGCCGTTGAGGTCGATATGGAAGAGCTTGCCCTGGTACAGGGCCTGGGCGATGCCGTGCGTGAAGTTCAGGCCCGCCATCTGCTCGTGGCCGGTCTCGGGGTTGATGCCCACGAGCTCCGGGCGTTCCAGGGTTTCGATGAAGGCTAGGGCGTGGCCCAGGGTGGGGAGCAGGATGTCGCCGCGGGGTTCGTTCGGCTTCGGTTCAATCGCGAAGCGGATGTTGTACCCCTTGTCCGTGACGTAGTCGCCCAACAGGTTCACGGCCTCGCGGTAACGCTCGAGCGCGCCGCGGATGTCCTTGGCGGCGTCGTATTCGCTGCCTTCACGGCCGCCCCACATGACGAACGTTTCGGCGCCGAGTTCTGCGGCGAGATCGATGTTGTCCAGCACCTTGCGCAGGGCAAAGCGGCGGACGCCGCGATCGTTGCTCGTGAAACCGCCGTCCTTGAAGACGGGGTGGCTGAACAGGTTGGTGGTGACCATGGGAACGATCATCCCCGTGGCTTTGAGCGCACCCTGCAAGCGGTCGATTTCGCGTTGGCGATCGGCAGCCGAGCAGCCGAAGGGGAACAGGTCGTTGTCGTGGAAAGTGATGCCGTAGGCGCCAAGGTCGCTGAGTCGGTTGACGGCTTCCACGGTGTCCAGGGGAGGGCGGGTGGCCGAACCGAACTGGTCCTGCGCCTCCCAACCGACGGTCCAAAGACCGAACGAGAACTTGTCTTCACGGGTGGGCTGAATCGTCATTGAGTGCTCCGGGTAGTGGAAAAGGGTTTGTTTCGCTATCCAACATATTATGAATTCCTGTGATGTCAACCACGTGAAGCCAACAAAGTTTTTTTCATCCCCTCAAGGAAAAGTCCGGAAAATACCTGGCGCATGGGCCATTCAGCCGTTATGTTGTTGTGGACATCAAATAAGGCCGTCGAGCCCTCGAACGAAGGATTCAACCGTGACTGATCAGCTGGTGGCGGAACGCAACTGGGCAGGAAACTACAGCTACCAGGCACCGCAACTCGCCCATCCCGCCAGCGCGGAGGAACTGCAAGGTCTCGTGGCAGGCGCCCAGAAGGTCCGTGCGCTTGGCTCCAGGCATTCCTTCAACTCCATCGCGGACACGGCCGGTACCCTCGTGGTGCTGGACCAGCTGGATCCGGGCATCAGCGTGGATGCGGCGAACATGACCGTCACCGTGAGCGGTGGCACGCGGTACGGGACCCTGGCGGCAGAACTCCAGCGCCAAGGCTTCGCCCTTCACAACCTCGCCTCGCTCCCCCACATTTCGGTGGCAGGAGCTGTCTCCACCGCCACGCACGGCTCCGGTGATGCCAACGGCAACCTTGCCAGCGCCGTCGCGGGCCTTGAGCTGGTCACGGCGGACGGCAGCATTCTCAGCGTAGGCCGCGGCGACGAGGATTTCGACGGAATGGTGGTGGGACTCGGCGCACTCGGCATCGTCACCAAATTGACCCTGGACATCCAGCCAACCTTCGACGTCGCCCAGAGCGTGTTCGAAAACCTCAACTGGGACCTCGTCCTGGAAAACTTCGACCAGATAACCTCCTCCGCGTATAGCGTCAGCCTGTTCACCGATTGGAGCGAAGACACCGTGGGCCAGGCGTGGCTCAAGAGGCGCGGCGGCGATGCGGCCGTGGAAACGTCGGATTTCTTCGGCGGCACCCCGGCAACAGAAGCCCGGCACCCCCTTCCCGGCGTGTCAGGTAGCAACTGCACGCAGCAGCTCGGCATGGCCGGGCCGTGGTCCGACCGGCTGGCCCATTTCAGGATGGAATTCACACCGAGCCAAGGCGACGAGTTGCAGAGCGAGTACCTCATCCCCCGTGAACACGCCGTGGACGCCCTCCGCACCATGCGCCGGCTCTCCCACGTCGTGACTCCCCTGCTGCTGGTTGGCGAAATCCGCACGGTGGCCGCCGACCAGCTCTGGCTGAGCGCCAACTACGGCCGCGACGGCATCGGCTTGCACTTCACGTGGCGCCAGGACCAGCCGGCCGTCGAAGCCATCCTGCCGCTGCTTGAGGCGGAACTGGCTCCGTTCGCGGCGAGGCCGCACTGGGGCAAGCTGTTCGACGCCGGTGCTGCCGCCGTCGCGCCCTTGTACCCTCGCTTCAACGACTTCATCGCCCTGGCTGAACGCCTCGATCCGTCCGGAAAGTTCCGCAACGACTTCCTGGACCGAACGGTGTTTGGGAGCTGATATTGTCGCGATGATGCCCTCCCCCACCCGAAATCCCGTCACCGCCAGCGAGCCCGATCCGTCACGGCGAAACAACCTGGCGCTGCTGACCTCCCTTGTCCACCACAACGGTGTACTCAGTCGTGCCCAGCTGACCAAGCGGACAGGCCTGAACCGGTCCACGGTAGGGGCGTTGATAGGGCAACTCGTGAACTTGGAAGTGGTGTATGAGACGGCGCCCTCCGGCGAAGCGCAGGTGGGCAGGCCCAGCCCGATCGTCCATCCCCGGCCGTCCATAGCTGCCCTTGCGGTCAACCCGGAGATCGATGCTGTCACCATCGGTCTTGTGGGCCTCGGGGGGAAGGTCCAGAAGAAGATCCGTTTCGACACCGAGCGGATCCCGACGGCCAAAGAAGCCGTGAACATCGCGGCGGCCGTCATCGAGGGAATGCGGTCGGAGCTCGACACGTCGTACCAGGTCATGGGCGTGGGCATCGCAGTGCCCGGACTCGTCAACCGCGGCGACGGCGTGGTCCGGCACGCCCCGCATCTGGGCTGGCGCGATGAACCCATAGCCCGAATGCTCGGCGAAGCTACCGGATACCCCTGCCACGCGGCCAACGACGCATCGCTCGGCGCCGAGGGTGAACTCCTTTTCGGCGCCGGCGCGGGCCAAAGGAACCTGATCTTCCTCAACGGTGGCGCCAGCGGCATCGGCGGCGGAATCATCGCTGACGGGGAATTGCTTCGCGGGACATCCGGCTACGCCGGGGAACTTGGACATACCTTTGTCCGCTCGACCGGCAAACCTTGCCATTGCGGGGCCGCAGGCTGCCTCGAGACCGAAGTCTCGCAGTCCTCGCTTTTTGAACTGGCCGGGATCGGCGGTGGGGATGCGGGTGAACTCGAGCAAGCGCTTCGCCGGAACAGCAGCGAAGCGGTGGGCGCCGAAGTGGCACGCCAGCTTGAGTATCTTGGCATCGCCTTGCGGAATGCGGTGAACATTTTCAACCCTGAAGCGATCGTCCTGGATGGCTTCCTCGGCGTCTTGCACGCCCTGTCTCCCGGGACATTGGACAGCTCGCTGCGATCCCAGGCGATGGACGGACCGGCTGGCCAGGTAAAGATCTACCGGGCCGCCCTCGGCTCGGATCTCATGATGATCGGAGCCGCGGAACTGGCCTTCGCACAGTTCCTCGCGGATCCGGCCGGCGCCTTAGCTGCGCTTCCTCTTAGTAAGGTCGACTATGTCCACTGACAGTTCGCCCATGGGCAAACATTTTGAACTCAAGGCCAGCATAGGCGGCCGCATCCAGCGCGCCGTCGTCACGGAAATCGCCGCCAGCCTGCGGGAACTCGACGTCGACGGCGTGGCCCTGGTCCAGGACTATCCCGCCGATGCCCAACCGCCATGGTGCGCGGGCTGGGTCCTGGTCCCGTGGCCCAACCGGGTGGCTGGCGGCACATGGAGCTACGACGGCGCCGCCCAACAACTCGACATCACCGAACCGGACAAAGGCAACGCCTTGCACGGGCTCCTGACTCGGACTCCTTACGGGGTCGGCGCCCACACCACAGACAGCATCACGCTCGACGCCGGGATCTCGCCGCAGCCAGGGTACCCCTTCGAGCTGTCGACGTCGGTCCACTATCAACTCGTGGAGGACGGGCTGCTTGTCACCCACCGCCTGGAAAACACGGGCCACCGGTCCGCGCCCGTCGCGCTCGGCGCCCATCCTTTCCTCCGCCTGGGCAGCGTGCCGACGGACGAACTCACGCTCTACATCAACGCCGCTACCCACATCGAGGTGGACGAACGCCTGAACCCCAGTGGAATCACCACGGACGTCGCCGGAACCAGGAACGATTTCCGTGCCGGGCAGCTGGTGGGCGTCGTTGACCTCGACGACGCCTGGAGCGATGTCCGCCGCGAGGAGGACGGAAGCTCGCTGCACTACCTCGAAGCGCCCGACGGCAGCCAAGTCCAGATGTTCATGGATGCCTCCTTCGGGTATATCCAGGCCTTTACCACCACGGAGTTCGCGGCCGACGGCGGCATGGTGACAGCCGTCGCGGTTGAACCGATGACAGCGCCCGCCGATGCCTTCAACAGTGGCGAGGGCCTGCGCTGGCTGGAACCCGGGGAGGCGTGGGAAGCCAGCTGGGGCATCCGGTACGTGACGACGCACAAGTAGCCCGGCGCGCGTCGCCAGCTACTTCCCGCCCGGCCACCCCGTGTACGACTCAGCCAGGTACGCCCGGGCGTGCCGGGACGAGACTACGGAGTGGAGCTCGCCAAGCTGGCGCGCGCGGCCGAAGTCGTCCGATCCGGGAACGGTGTGCAGCATGGACGTCATCCAGTAGGAGAAATGCTGGGCTTTCCAAACGCGTTCCAGGGCCCGGTCGCTGTAGGACTCGAGCAGCGCCTTGGAACCGTTCGAATAGTGGGATTCGAGGCCTTCGAACAGCACCTTGACGTCATGGAGCGCCAAATTGAGGCCCTTGGCGCCGGTCGGCGGGACAGTGTGGGCTGCGTCGCCGGCAAGGAACAGGTTCCCGTGGCGCATGGGCGTGTGGACGAAGCTGCGGAACGGCAGGACCATCTTTTCGAGGACGGGCCCTTCCTTGAGCTCAAAGCCGTTTCCGTTGACGCGTTTGCGGAATTCAGACCAGATACGCTCGTCGTCCCAGTCGGCCACGTTTTCCTTGGGGTCGCACTGGAAGTACATGCGCTGCACATTCTCCGTGCGTTGGCTGATCAGGGCGAAGCCGTTCTCGGAGTTGGCGTAGATCAGTTCGTCTGAGCTGCGCGGGGCCTGGGCGAGGATGCCGAACCAGGCGAAGGGATATTCGTGGAAGTACCACTTGCGGTTGGCCTCGGGGATCTGGAAGCGGCAGTGGCTGCGGGAACCGTCAGCACCCACCAGGAAGTCCGCCTGGATTTCGAATTCCTGGCCCTCGGCGTCGGTAAACCAGACTTTCGGTTTGCCTTCGAGGTCGTGGATGGTGGTGTCCGTGACGCTGTACCGGACGTCGCCGCCGTCGTCCTTGCGCCGTGCGGCGAGGTCTAGGAAGACGTCAGTTTGCGGGTAGAGCCACACCGATTCCCCCACGAGCTCTTTGAAGTCGATCCTGTGGCTTTCGCCGTTGAAGCGCAGTTCGATCCCGTCATGCCTGTCGCCGTCGCGCAGCACCCGGTCCGAAACCCCGCTTTCGACGAGCAGGTTCACGGAGCCGTGTTCCAGGATGCCCGCACGCACGGTTTCGGCGATCTGCTGGTGGCTGCGGACCTCGATGACGATGGATTCGATCCCCGCTGTGGCCAGCAGATGGGAAAGCATGAGGCCGGCCGGGCCCGCCCCCATGATGGCCACTTGGGTGGTGATGATCTTGCGTGCCAAAGTTTCCTCGCTTCATTGCGGAACCGCGCCTTAAGGGCTGCGGAGCTTCTGCTGATCAGTGTGACCCCCGCCGCATCGTCGGCGTTAGACGAATTCCGTTCAACGGAAAACCCTTAAGTGTTCCGCTGCTCCCCGAGCTGGCGCCCGATTCCGCGCGCCGCCGTCTGCAGCGCCGGCACCAACGCCTGCAGGCGCATTTCGGCGAGGGGAACCACGACGCCGAGCGCCGCCACCGTGCGCCGCTTGCCGTCCGCGACCGGCACCGCGATTCCCCAAGTGTCCGGATCCACGACGCCCGCGAGCTGCGCGTACCCCTGCTGGGCGGTTTCAGCCAAAAGGTGACGGACGACGTCGACCGTCACCTTTCCAGCTGGGTCGCTGAACTGTTTGAGGTAATCGGCCTGCTTTTCCCGCGGCTGGCTGGCCATTAACGCCAGCCCGGCCGAAGAAATGTGAACGGGCATCCGGCCGGCAACGCGGGCACGGTTGGCCACGGATCCCCGGCGGGACAGCCGCTCCACGAACAACGCTTCCCAACCATCGAGCACGGCAAGGTTCACGTTCTGGTTCAGGACCTGCTGGATATCCTCCATGAACGGCAGGGCCGCTTGCCGGAGGGCCAAGGTGGGTGAATTCCGGTTGACGAGTTCCCATAACCGCAGGCCCAGGCGGACATCTCCGCCGGCAGCCAGATCCAGGAGACCGTGGTCGGCGAGCTGCCGGACCAGGCGATGGGCACTCGTGAGCGGCAAGCCGGCAGTCTCCGCGAGTTCGGAAAGCCGCAGTGACGTGGATCCTTCGGGGAATGCTTCGATGATCCGGACGATGCGGTCCACGACGGAATCACCGGATGCCGAGTTGGCCACTGCGCTTTCCCCATTTCCCACGGATTCCATTCAATGGTGGGCTCAAGTTTACTGCGGTTCAGCGGGATCCGCAGGGGCATGCTTGGTTTCCCGGCGCGAAATCTCCAAGCCGATCGCGTCGTAGTGCGCCAGCACTACCGGCGAGGCGGATGTACCGGGCTGGTCCAGCAGGCCAAACGCGAAATCGCTGGCAGCAAGAAGTTCTTCATCGGAGCATTTGTCCAGCGGTTGGAGTCCCGCCGCGTCGATTGAGGCTGCGAATTCGCCGGTGATTTCAATCGATTTCGTTCCCGCCGCGGCCCCGAAACCGGGACTGGCAGGCTTGTCCGTGAATTCCAGGGAAACGCCGGATCCGGTGGGCAGGCCAACTTCGGTGGCTCCGCCGTCGATCGCATTGAGGTCGTTGCGGAGTCCCGCTAGTGCCTGCGATTCGACAATCGCGGCGTGCGAAAAGCCGACTCTGATGTGGGAGGTGATGCCCATTCGGCGAATCCGGCGAACAATGTGAACCAGCGCGGAGCGGGAGTCCTGATTCAGGCTCCCCCGCACGTCGATCTCGACAGCGTCGGTGGAAACATCAAACTTTACAAGGGCGTGCAATCTACGGTCCATAGGTACTCCAAAAGAGGCGTCTATGGCCGACGGCTCAACCTCAAGAAGCCTATCCTCCGGAACCCTCGTTGTACACCCCGCGAGTCGACCGACGAGCGGGCCCGCCTCACCCGGCCCGGCTGCGGCCCGGCTCCTGGGCGGGCTCTTCGAAGTGGGTCAGGGTGCCCGCTGCGTCAACGGAGTCCACCAAGGACGTGGCGATATCGCGCAATTTCACGTTGCGATTGCTCGAGGCCTCCGTGAGGATCCGGACAGCGTCCTCCTGGCTGCAGCGGCTTTGTGCCATGACAATTCCAACGGCGATATCGATCACTGTGCGGGACTCCATGGCCGCCCGGAGATTCTTTGCGCTGTCTGCATGGAGGGCGAACCTGATAGCGAGACGCAAGGCCTGCGACACCTCACGGGTATATCCGCGGGCCCGATCAGCAGCCCGTTCGTCGAACTTGTACGGGGCCTCGGAGTACAGGTTGAGCGCTGCTTTGGCCTCTCCCTCCAGATTGAAGGGCAACGACAACACCGACCTCAGTCCGTGCGACGCAACGGCACTCGCATAGTCGGGACCCCAGCGGTTCTCTTCAAGAAGATCCGGGACGTGGACTTCCCTTTCCTCTTCGGCAGCCGTCAAACATGGCCCCTGGGCCAAGGAATACTGGATCTCGTCCACTTCGCGGGCCGCATCACTGCTCCAACCAATCGTGAGTGCCTTCCGCTCGCGCAGCAGCGTGATCCCACAGAGCGCGTCATCGCCGTCGCCCGCCATCTGGTGGGCAGAAAACCGCGCCAGCTCGTTGAGGAATTCCTCGAAGTCGGCACTCTCCAGGATCAGGTTCTGGATTCGGTCGATGGTGGTCAAAGTGTTATCTGCAGGAAGCATGGCGCGTTCTCCCGGTGAATATGCTGATTGGGG
Source organism: Arthrobacter sp. efr-133-TYG-120 (assembly GCF_030209785.1). Taxonomy (NCBI): domain Bacteria; kingdom Bacillati; phylum Actinomycetota; class Actinomycetes; order Micrococcales; family Micrococcaceae; genus Arthrobacter; species Arthrobacter sp. efr-133-TYG-120. The sequence continues at coordinate 13,940 of NZ_JARVRI010000008.1, read as the reverse complement.
CATGTGGAAACAATAAGTCCCTTTACATAAGGTCCCACACGGTCGCCAATTGGGAAACGCCTAGCCGGAAGTGAGTTCCCTGACCCGGGACCATGCCGCAGGCGCCAATACCACCGCGACGCCGACGGCGGCCCCGATCACGGTCTCCACAATGCGGTCCCGCAGCAGGAGCGCGGGCGGAACGTTGGCAACCAGCAAAGTGGAAATGAGCGCGAGCGGTGTGACGAATATCTGCGCCACGAGATATTGGCGCGTAATGAAGAGCTCTGCTCCGAACTGGCATGCGGCAATCACCAACACCATCCACATGGCGCCGGGCCGAGCCAGAGGATTCCGGCCAACACCAGCAAACCGAGCAATGTCCCCACGATCCTCTGGATTCCCCGTTGCACCCGATGCCGGGTACTGCGCCCAACCAGGGGAACTACTGCCGCCACCATGGCCCAATAGCCGTGTCCGAATCCGAGCCACTGCCCAACCAAAGTAGCAAGCGTTCCGGCTAGCCCGGCAGCCAGGAAGTAGCCCAGGCCTTCCAGCCAAGCTGCCCGGATTTCCTGGGGCAGCAACCGGTCCGCAGCCGGTCGCTTCCATGGTGTCCGGTGGCTCGGGACTACCCGCGCCGACATTCCGATCAGCAACGCCAACACGGCAGTCAAAACCGCCGCCAACATCCCTTCCCAGAGCGGGGGCTGCTGGGGAACGGAGGCGATCGCGGCGAAAGCGAAAATATGGAAGAGCGAACCTGCCGGGCGAAGCCTCCACAGCGCGGTCACCACGGAGCAAAATGCGGCAACCAATGTGGTGCCTAGCGTGAGGATCCACAGGTACGCGTCCGAGCCCTGGCCAACCCGGGCGGTCAGGGTGGCAAGCAGGATGATGCCGAGGAGCAACGAACCGGCACGGAGCTGGCTTCGAAAACGGTGGCTGTGGGGCTCGTTACGGCCGTAGATATTCGTGAACGCCGCAAAGCTGGCGAAGACCACAAGGTCCAGCCGTCCGAACAACACGAGGGTGATCAACGGCAGGAAGACGCCCACCGCGCAGCGCACAGCCGGGTGATGGTCCTTGTTGCCAGGACCGATCCTGAACATCTCTGCCAGGGCGTTCAATGGCTTGCCTGCCTCTTTGCTTCTCTTGAGCGCCGAACTGCTCAACTAATCCCCACCGCCGCCCTCGCCTCGCAAGCTCGGCCAGGGAACCCTGGCGGCGTGGGCCCACGACGGCGGCACTGGCATCCGCTACGAGCTTACGCCGGGAGGCTCCAGGCAGCCGGACCGCCTTCCGTTGAATGGTAGGTCGTGAAGCGAAGTAAGACGGCGGCACGTCTTCGATTGATAGTCTCATGTCGGTTGTTACCAGCCGGGCCGGGGCGATTCCGGCCACATCACCTGTACCCATTCACCGGAGGTCAATCCATGCTCAAAGGTTTCAAGGACTTCGTTCTTCGCGGCAACATCATCGAGTTGTCCATCGCCGTCGTCATCGGCACCGCGTTCACAGCCCTGGTCGCAGCGTTCACCACCAACATCATCAACCCGGTCATCGCCGCCGCCGGCGGAGTCAATGCCCAGGGGCTCGGCTTCGCGATTTGGCCCGACAACGCGAAGACCTTCGTCAACTTCGGCGCCGTCATCACCGCGTTCTTAACTTTCCTGATCACGGCCGCCGTGGTGTACTTCATTTTCGTTGCGCCCATGAACAAGATCAACGAACTGACCAAGCGCCGCGCCTCCATCGAAGAGCCCGAGGACGAGCCACTGCCGGCTGATACCGCCCTGCTTGTTGAAATCCGCGACCTCCTGACCGAGCTCGCCGCTGCCAACAAGAGCAACGAGAACGCCCGCTAGGTTTCGTGAATCACGGCCAGTTCGGCGCGTCCGGTCGGCGCCGAACTGGCCCCATGAATACCGCCCCAGATCGTGACGCAGGCGCAATCCGCCTGAAACAGGGTTCGGGCACGATAGTGCCATGAAGCCGAAGAAGAGGTCTTCCGTTACCGCTGAGCTCTCCTGCGAAGTGTGCGGGCAGATGCCCGAGGCTCCGAAGGCAAGGGTCACCGTGGCCCAAATCGCGGTGATGCTTCCCATCGAACTTCTTGTCCACGCCATTGTGGTTGAAACGCAACTCCCTTACCTGGCCAAGGTGCTCCTCCTGACCGTGACCGCAACGGTCCTGGTGATTTGGGTTGCCGAGCCCTCCGCGGCCAGGATCCTGCGTCGCTGGATCCACGCACCTGCCATCCGCCACCGCAGGAAGCTCCATTCGGCCCCGGCGCTTTGGCGGGCGAGGACTGTGCTCCGCGACCAGCCAGGCTCCCTCCAACGCATGACCCACTCGCTCGCCCGGACGAACATCAACATCCTCAGCATCCATGTCCACCCCATGGATGGAGCCGTCATGGACGAATTCGTGGTGTCTGCCCCGGGCCACCTCGGCGAGCATGAGCTACTGACAGCGCTCGACGACGGCGGTGGCCGGGATTCGCACGTGTGGCCTACCACTGCACTCGCCATGGCGGACGGCCAGACAAAGGCCCTGAGCCTGGCTGCCCGGATCGCCGACAACCCGGACGAATTACCGCTGGCGGTAGCAGAACTGCTGTCGGCGAAAATCGTCACCCCTGAACCTGAAGGGCCGGCCGCCGAGGCAGGCGCCGCCGTCGGGCCCTCCACGACCCTCCTCAAGATTCCGACCGCATGGCGCGGGCCGCTCCTGTTCTCCCGACCGGACGAACCGTTCACGCCGGCGGAATCGGCACGCGCACATCGGCTTGCCGAGCTGGCGGAAATCCTGGCGCACACCCGGAGCGCCGACGCCAAAGACCGGGACTAGACCGGCCGACAACTGGAAGGTGGTGGCGGGATGAGCGCCATGGACATGAGGGAGATGGATTCCGCAGGGGTGTCCGTTCCCGGCCAGCCCAGCGCCGAGGCGGTGGCCACGAGCCGGGAGCCTCAGCACTGGGGCCGGGCGATGGCCGTTGCCATCAGCAAACTCGCGGACCAGCTGGCAAGCGAGGACGCGCATGAAGCCCTGATGGGCCGGGAACTGCGGCTCCGAGTCACCGCGGATCCGGACGGCGCACGCATCTCCGTGTGGTGTTTCCCGGAGGAGTAGCGAGGGCGGAGGGCCGATCCGGATTTCACATCATGAACCCGACGCCGGCGTCCACAAACTCCGCCGGTACAGTTTGTCGGGTGACTACCAAGATTGATCTCGAGCGTGCTGCCGATACCCTCCGGGCGTGGGCTTTGGATGAAGACCTGAAGCAACGCGTCATGTCCACGCCGGCCTTGGCAACAATGGCTTCGCGCGTGGCAAGGCGATACTCGGCCGGGGACACCACCGCCGATGCCATCGAGGTAGCCGCAGCGGCGGTGGCGCGCGGGCATGCCGCCAGCATCGAGTATGCCGGCGAGAGCGTGCGCAACGCCGAGCTCGCACGCTCGGAAGCCGGGGTCTTCCTTGAGCTGGGCGACGCCGTCGGGAAGAGCGGCCTCCCGAGCACCATCTCTTTCGACCTCTCCCATCTCGGCGCACTCGTGGACCGCGATCTGGCCCTCAACCATGTACGCCAGCTCGCCGCGATAACTGAACCGTACGGAACGGGACTGATGATCTCGGCCGAAGGCTCCGACCGGACCGATTTGGTCCTCGACCTGTACGACGAGCTCGCAGCAGAGATCCCCCGCGTCGGCATCACGCTCCAAGCCCGCCTGCACCGCACCCCCGGAGACCTCGAGCGGGTCCTTCGCCACCCGGGTACCGTTCGCTTGGTCAAAGGCGCCTTCCTCGAGCCCGAGTCCGTCGCCTTCCCTCGCAACAGCGCCGAACTGACGGCTGCCTACCTCGACCTCGCGAGCCAGCTCATCCGCTCGGGCCACTCCGTGTCCCTCGCAACCCACGACGACGAGCTCGTCAACACGCTCATCTCCAGGCACGGCGAGGCACTGAAGACAGACGCGATCGAATTCGAGATGCTCCTCGGACTCGGGACCGACCTTCTCGACCGGCTCCACAGGGCCGGGTACAGGACCCGTGAATACGTCATCTTCGGTGGCGAATGGTGGTTGTACGTCCTGAATCGCATCGCGGAACATCCCGAGCGGGCGCTGACGGCTCTCGCCGACCTCAACCCGAGCTAAGCCCTCCCCGATCCCGGCTGCCCTGCGAGGCGGAAAATACCCTGCGATACCGGTATTCCAGCGTCGCTGGGTATTTTCCGCGTCGCGTAGCCGTTTGCGCGTCGGTATCCCATCTTCGGCACCTCCGCGCACGCCGCCGCCCGGAATAAAGACACACGGCCACTCAGTCACATTCTGTTTCTTCGCCTTGTATACCAAAAGCCTTGACAGTGCCGCGGGTCACATCTACTTTTGATTTTGGGATCCCAAAGCGGGATCCCAAAACGGACCCAACGAACCGGCAGCGTCCCTCCTCCCAGAAAGAGGACCGGGCCGCGACAGTTGCCGCCGGCGCGAGTCCAGCTACCGCGGCAACCCGCACCCAGCTCAACAATTCAAGACTTTCCCCGCTCCTCAAACTCCCCCTGAAGGAGAAACTGTGTCTCTCCAAAACACTGAAGCAATAGCCTCGGAAGCAGAAGAAAAAGCCGGCAAGGACGGCGTGCAGCGACGCACGAGTGTCCGTTGGAGGCTCTTCGTCCTGCTGCTGATCCTGGTCGCCGTCAACTACATCGACCGCGGCTCCATTTCCGTGGCATTGCCCATCATCCAAAAGGAATTCAACCTCGCACCCGAACTCGTCGGGCTCCTGCTTTCGGCATTCTTCTGGACCTATGCGCTCATGCAGATCCCCGTCGGCTTGCTCATCGACAAGTTCGGCCCCCGTAAAGTCGTCACGGCGTCGTGCATCGGCTGGGGTGCCGCAACGGCAGCATCCGGCCTGGCCGGCGGCTTCCTCAGCATGTTCATCGCCCGCCTGGGTATTGGCGTCGCCGAAGCAGGCGTCATGCCGGCCGGCGGCAAGCTCAACGCCATCTGGATGCACAAGAAAGAGCGCGGCCGCGGCGCCACGATCCTTGACGCAGGCGCCCCGCTCGGAGCCGGCCTGGGCGGTATCCTCATCACCTGGCTCATCGCCTCAACAGGCAGCTGGCGCTACTCGTTCATCATCGCCGGTGCCGCCACCGTCCTCATGGGCCTGGCTGTCTGGTGGTACGTCCGGGACAATCCCCGCAACCACAAGGCCGTCAACGACGCCGAGGCCGAATACATCGAGTCCTCCCACGCCGAAGAAGACGCCGAGGCCACGAAAGACGGCGTCAAGGGCAAGCGCGCACTCCTCCCCTACCTGAAGTTCCGCTCTTTCTGGGCCATGTGCTTTGGCTGGCTGGGATTCAACGGCGTGTTCTACGGCCTGCTGACGTGGGGCCCGCTCTACCTCGCCCAGGCCAAGCACTTCAACTTGAACACCATCGGCTGGTCCACGTTCGTGATCTTCGGCGCAGGCTTCGTCGGCGAGATCCTCGGCGGCGCTATCGCCGACAAGTGGCGCGCAGCCGGCGCCTCGGCCAACCTGGTCATGCGCACCCTGCTGGGCATCTCCAGCGTCGTGGTAGTCGGCGGCCTCGTTGGCGTGACGGTCGTCGCAGACCCGATCACCGCCGTCGTGCTCCTCTCAGTGGTCTTGTTCTTCCTCCGCTGGGTGGGCCTGTTCTGGAGCATCCCGTCAATCCTCGGCGGCCGCACCAACGCTGGCGTCCTTGGCGGTGCAATGAACTTCAGCGGCAACATCGCAGGGTTCGTCACCCCGATTGTGGTAGGCCTGATTGTCGGGGCCACGGGCTCCTACACCTGGGCGCTGCTGTACTTTGTAGGATCCGCCGTGATCATGGGCGTCTCCGTCCTGACCCTGAACTACAACAAGCGGCTTCCGGTCTAACTCGCCTGACCGGGCCGGCCGTGCGGTCCTGAACCGCCGCACGGCCGGACGCCTCCGGGTTGCCGGGCGCATTGACCCAAGAGAACACGAATGGAGCAAGAATGCTGATTGCCGAAGAAACCCCCACCACGGACCGTCCCCTCCGGGAATCCGTGCGGGACGCCATCCGTTCGCGAATCTTTGAGGGTCACTACGCGCCCGGCACCCGGCTGGTGGAGCGGGACCTCGCCGCCGAATTCAACGTCTCGCGACTCCCCATCCGCGAAGCCCTCCGCATGCTGCGGCAGGAAGGCCTCATCCAGGACCGGGCCTCACGCGGTTCCGAAGTGGCGGGGTTGAGCCCCAAAGACGTCGAGGACCTCTTCGACGTCCGCCAGTCGCTCGAAGTCCTCGCCTGCCGCCTGGCCGCGGCCCGCGCCACGGACAAGGACCTCAAGCACCTGACCGGGCTCCTCGATGAGGCCGATCGCTTCCTTGCGAAAGGCTCAATCCTCGAGGCGCACCGCGCCAACAGCGAATTCCACGATGCCATCACGGCCATCGCCAACAACGATTTTCTCCGCACCGCGCTGGAACCGCTCCAAGGCCGCATGCACTGGCTCTTCCGCCACGTGGACGACCTGCCGGAGCTGATCCAGGAGCACCGCGATCTCTACGCCGCCATCGCCAGCGGCGATGCCGAGCGCGCCGCAACCCAATCGGCGTCGCACATTGGAAAGTACCGCGAGCAGTTCCCCCAGAACGAGCCCGCCACCGAACTCAAGTTGCAAGGCAAACGACCATGAAATTGCTAGTCATCAATCCCAACATCAGCGCGGATGTCACCGCGCTGATCGACGCCGAAGCCCGCCGCTCGGCGGGGACTGACACCGAGCTGATCGTCAGGACCGCCGGACATGGCGTCGAATACATCGAGACCCGCTTCGAATCCCTCATCGCAGCCGGAGCCGTCGCCGAAATCATCGCCGAGCACTGCGGCGGCGATCCGGCTGCGGACCGCATAGACGGCGTCGTCGTGGCCGCATTCGGCGACCCCGGGATGCCTGCGCTCAAGGAACTGACCGACGTGCCGGTCATCGGGATCACGGAGGCCGCCCTCTGCGCCGCGGCCCTGCAGGGCCAACGCTTCTCCATCATCGCCATTTCGGACCGCATCACCGCCTGGTACCGGGACTGCGTGGAGCATTTCGGACTTGGCAGCCGTCTTGCCTCGATCCGTTCCATCAACCAGAGCCTCAACGGCATCGGCACTGTGCAACAGGACTTCAAGGAAACCCTCCTGGCACTGAGCCGGCTAGCGGTCGCCGAGGACGGCGCCGACGTCGTCATCCTGGCAGGTGCCCCGCTTGCCGGACTCGCGCGCGAGCTTGAAGGACAAATCCCCGTGCCCGTGGTGGACGGAATCTCCGCCGGGATCCGCATGACCGAAGCGGTTGTGGCCCTGCAATCCGGCTTCCACCGCCAAGGCGCTTTTGCGCCTCCGCCCGTCAAGCACCGCCGAGGACTGTCCGAAAACCTCGACGCCGCCCTGACCGCCATCCAGTCCGCCGCCGGCACCTCCGTTGCCGGCACCGCCGTTCCAGCAGGAAAGTAGGAACCACCGTGACCATTCCCGATCTCGTCATCGCCCACGGCACCGTGGTCAACAGCTTCGGCCGGCAAGCCGCGCACGTCGTGGTCGACGGCGGCCGCATCATCCAGCTCATCGACGACGCAGAACCGGTCCCTGCGGCCGCGCGTATCATCGACGCTTCGGGCAAGTTGGTCATCCCGGGCGGTGTGGACGGCCATTGCCACGTGGCCCAAGTGACCGGCCGCTTCCGCACCCTGGATGACTACCGCACCACCTCCACCGCGGCCCTGTGGGGCGGCACCACAACCATCATCGACTTTGGTATTCCGCGTGACGCCCAGGAAACCCCGCTGGACGCCGTCCTGAACAAGAAGCGCTTGGCCGCCGAATCCCGCTGCGACGTCGCGCTGCACGGCTCCGTGGTCAGTTGGGACGAGACCGTGCCCTGGCAGCTGGAGCAACTCGCCGCCGAGGGCGTCCGTTCGGTGAAGATGTACACCACCAACCGCGGCTCCACCATGGCCGACGGCGACACCATCCTGAAAGTCATGCGCGAAATGGTGCGCCTGGACGGACTCACGTACATCCATGCCGAACACGATCCCATCATCGCCGACTGCACCGAACAGCACGCTGCGGACGGCCGGATCGGCATCGAGCACCTGCATTCCACACGGCCCCAGCTCGCCGAGGAAATCTCTGTCAAAGAGACCCTCGCCATGGCCGAGTACACCGGTGCGCCGGTCTACTTCGTGCACCAGTCGACCCCCGGCGCGGTGGATCTGGTCACCGAGGCCCGCGGGCGCGGCCAGGAAGCCTACTCCGAGACCTGCCCGCACTACCTGACGCTGGATGACACCGTCTACGGCTCAAAATTCCCCGAGTGGTATGCCTGCTGCCCGCCCATGCGCAGTGCTGAAACCGTCGCCGCGCTGAAGGAACGGCTCGCGGCCGGAGCGATCCACACCGTGTCCTCGGACCACTCCTGCTACGACCTCTCACAAAAGCGCGAGCGCACCGACGACGTCCGCTTCATGCCGCACGGGCTGCCCGGCGTCGAAACCCGAATGCCCGTCACATTCACCGCAATGGCGCCCAACAGCACAGTGGAGGACTTCGTCGAGGTCTTCTCGGCCGGTCCCGCGCGGATCAACGCCGTGCCCGGCAAGGGCACCATCGCGGCAGGGTTCGACGCCGATCTGGTCATCTTCGATCCCGCCGAAGAACGCGAGGTCGACGGCGGCGCGCTCCACATGGGAACTGACTTCTCGCCTTTCGAAGGGAAGGCGCTGAACGGCTGGCCCGCCGTCGTCGTCTCCGCCGGACGCGTCGTGGTCGACGACGGCGGTTTCCACGATCCCGGACCGGTGGGCCGTTTCGTCGCCCGCAACGGCTTCGCCGCCCACCACGACGCCCTGTCCGTTCGAAAATTGCCGTCCGTTCCCGCCACCGTTTCTGCTTAGGAGAACCATGCCTTCCGAACACCGCCCCACCCGCATCGGCATGATCGTGCCGTCATCCAACACGTGCCTTGAACCGCAGAGCTACCGGATCCTGGGTGACCGCGAGGACGTCACCATCCACTTCACGCGCATTCCGGTCACACGCATTGCACTGGATGATTCCTCGGACAAACAATTCGATTCGGCCGTCATGAGGGAGGCCGCCGCATTGCTCGCGACGGCGGATGTAGACGTCATCGCATGGAACGGAACCTCAGGCTCCTGGCTCGGTTCCGCCCATGACGAAGCGCTGGTCCAGGAAATCACGGAGGCCACCGGGATCCCGGCCACGACCTCTACGTTGGCCTACCTGGAGGCCTTCAAGGCGTTCGGCACGGAAAGGATCAGCATGTTCACGCCCTATACAGGGGACGTGAACCATGCCGTCATTGAGTCATATGGGCGCGAAGGAATCAGGACGGTTGACCACCGCCACCTGGACCTCAGCAACAACGAATCCTTCGCCCGGGTCACGGACGCGGAGATGCTGCCCGGGTCCTTGGAACTTGCCGCCTCGAACCCGGACGCGCTCATTTATTTGTGCACGAACCTTTACGGCGCCAACATCACCGCGGAAGTGGAGGAAACCACCGGAGTGCCGGTGCTTGATTCCGTGGCGGTGACGCTATGGCACTGCCTCAAGCTTGCCGGAGCGCCCTTACTGGCACCCAAGTGGGGCCGGCTGCTTGCCGAACTAGCCTGATTCGTCAGTGGTGCCCTCTTAAAGAGGCTGGATGTTCTCCGCCTGGGGGCCTTTCGGGCCTTGGACGACGTCGAACTGGACCCGCTGATTCTCGTCCAGTGATCGGTACCCGCTTGAGGCGATCGCTGAGTAGTGGGCAAAAACGTCCGCCGAACCGTCGTCGGGGGCAATGAAGCCGAAACCCTTTTCGGCGTTGAACCACTTGACAATACCTGTTGCCACGGCCATGTTCCTTCTCTGAATCTGACTGGCCACCGGCTTCAAACCCGATGCCCCCGGACGCATACGTCCGCTTCCTCAAAGCTACGTGGCGGGGTTCGGGGGCGCAAGGATCTTCGGGGGTCTCGGTGTTCCCTGGGGCCCGAATCTTGAGGATTTCTTGTTCCTCTGCAGGGCGGGATCTTGAAACTGGGACGGCAGAGTGGTTGGCGATTAGCGTCGTCGGCCATGAAGGAGAACACCAGGTGGGGTTGTTCCGGCGCCGGTTCGAAGCGGCCGGATTGTCGCCTTGACGAGCGACCACACTGTTCACAACCTGCCGTATGGCGCGAGCAAGGGGGCCCTCGACCGGATCGTCACAGCGTCCGCCGTCGAGCTGGCAGGCCGGGGCGTGCGGGCGAACGTGGTGAACCCGGGCCCGATCGACACCGGGTGGATGGACGACGCTACGCGGCGTTCGGGCATTGACGCGACTCCGGCGGGTCGACTCGGCACGGCAGAGGACACGACGGACCTGGTGAGATTCCTGTTTTCCGAGCAGGGGTCGTGGATGAATGGCCAGATTCCTTATAGCAACGGGGGCTTTAAGGTCGGCTGGGCACTGACGGACCGCAGCCCCCGTCTTCGACGGGACAGGGGGCGGTCCGCAGCAGCAAGGCGGCCCTGGGGCCTAGAGAAGCCCGACCTTGGTCATCAACTCGGTAACCTTTTCGCTGTTGAGCTTGGCGGGGTCCACCGAAGGTGCCTGAAGGTCCTTGAGGGGCACAAGCTTGGAGTTCGCCGGTACGTCGGAGCCAACGGTGTATTCAAAGGAGTCACCGTTCTGGAGGACCTGCTGACCCGCTTTGCCCGTGATGAACTTCAGGAACTGCTGAGCTTGCGCCTGCTTCTTGCTGGACGCCAGGACAGCGCCGCCCGAGACGCTGACGAACGCACCCGGGTCCTGGTTCTTGAAGTAGTGGAGATCAACATTCTTGCTGTTTTCTCCGGTCTGGGCCTGGTCCACGAAGGAGTAGTAATGGTACAAAACTCCTGCGTCGACCTCGCCTGCGTTCACAGCCGCGAGCACCGGGGTGTCGTCCTTGTAGGACTTGAAGTTGGTTTTAGCCGCCTCCAGCCATTTCTGGGTGGCGTCTTCTCCCTTGAGCGCAAGCATCGCGCTGACAATAGCCTGGAAATCGGCTCCACCCGTGGACGCACCGATGCGTCCCTTCCATGACGGGTCCGCAAGGTCCATCAAGGACTTGGGAAGCTTGTCTGCACTGAGCTTGGTCTTGTTGTAGGCCAACACGGTGGAGCGGGCCGCGATGCCTGTCCAGTCGCCGGTGGAGGGCCGGTACTGCGTAGGGACTTGGCTAAGGGTTGCCTGATCGACGGGGGCGAGCAACCCGGCACTCGCGATGCGGACCATCGCCGGGGAGTTTTCCGTGAGGAAGACGTCCGCCGGAGAGTTCTTGCCTTCCTCACTGAGCTGGTTGCTCATTTCAAGGTCGTCACCATTACGGAGCGTAACCTTGATTCCCGTCTCCTTGGTGAAGGCGTCCACCCATGCGCCGGTGAGGTTTTCATGCTGCGCGTTGTATACGACGATGCCGTCACCGGACGCGCCGGCCGTGGAACCACCGCTCGCAGTACCGCTTGGTGCGCCGCTACACGCAGAAAGTGCCAGCAGCGTGGCCGTGGCGGCGGCAAGGGCCGTAGCGGGTTTGATGCCGAATTTCATGGGGGGCCTTTCAAGGGTTCCGGCTGGGACCGGAATGGCTGGGGGTTGCCCTACCCTTCGTGCACGGCAGCCCGACGAGTCGGGAGGAACGGCAACGAGATAGGCAAGGCAATCCTTACTGTAATAACAACATGCTGCTGTTGCGTAATTCTGGGCAAACTGAGGTCGACTGTTACAAACGGGAGCCTTGGCGCTAAATCTGTTCCGGTCCGCGTAAGGAAACCATTAAGGACCGACGACGGCCGCTCGGTTTGGTGGTCTGATGAAGAAAGGACGCACGGCCGATTCGGGCTTTGGGCCAACCTCGGTAGGAGCTGAATCCACCATGAAACGCAGTCCCCTCAACCAAGGAGCGGCACACGCTTCCGAGCTTGCCGGCGCGGCTCCGGAAGACTACGTCGTTGTCGATGAGCTCGGCGATTTCACGTACTACCCGTCCAAGACCGCCATGCTGGAAGACCTTGAGTACGTTGAGGAAGCGGCCAGCATCCTGGACCGGGCGGGGAACAACTTCCACTTGACCTTGGAGGAAGGCCGGAAGCTGACTCTTGGGTCCTCGTTCGGTCGGGTCGAATTCACGTGGCTCCGCCAAACCTGGATCAGCGACCGCCGCCGCGAACCGCAAGCGCATCGTTTGCTCCGCCTCTACCCCACAACGCTCGATGCCCTTCTGGCTGGAATATTTGAAACCTTGAGCCTGGAACTTGCCAGCGGCGCCACCGGTTCGCCCTGGGTATTGGATGTAGCGGGAGAAGAGACCCACTGCGCGACGCTCAGGGAGGTCGACGGCCTCCTCGCGCGGGTGGACCACCTTGAACGAATAGCAGTGCGGGACCCCTTCGGACACGACTACCGGCCGATACGTCATGCGACCCACCGCCTTCACGCCCCGGGTGCAGGCGCGATCTACTACGTGGAGATTGAACCCCAGAGTGAAGAGGCCCAGCAGCGCCCCGAAGAATCTGAGCATCTGCCATGAGTTCCTTCAATGGGGGTTACCGCCCGCTAGGCGCGTTCTGCGATAGTTAGGGACATGGTGGACGTCCAGACCGAAATACTGATCCAGCGGCCCCGCGACATCGTGGCAAGTTATGCTTCCAACCCGGACAACGCGCCGGTCTGGTATGTGAACATACGATCTGCACAATGGCAGACGCCGAAGCCCCTCGCGGTCGGATCCCGGGTTGCCTTCACCGCACGGTTCCTGGGCCGAAATCTGGACTATGTCTACGAATTCACCGAGCTTGTCCCCGGCGAGAAACTCACCATGCGCACAAGCCAAGGTCCTTTCCCGATGCGCACCACTTACATCTGGTCCGATGAGAATGGCGCCACCCGCATGACCCTCCGCAACACAGGTGAACCCTCCGGGTTCTCCGCGCTTGCGGGCATCCTCATGGCGCCAATGATGCGCACCGCCATGCGCAAGGACCTGGAGAACCTCAAGAAGATCCTCGAAGCCGGCTAGTCCACGAGCCCCAGGCTCTCCCCACGGCGTCGAATCGCCGACGCATTTATTCGCCGCAATTGCTGGCGAATTTCCTCTGTCGCGTGCAAGGATGACCCATACGATCGCCGCGGTCCACATTGGGGGAAACATGACCGAAAGCACCAACCTGCCGGAAAACACGCAGCCCGGCAGCAACGAATACGGCGCATCGCAGCGTCCCAAGCCTGAGTTCGGAATGAGCGCTCCGGATGCCCCGGGCCCCCACATTCCCTCTTGGCATCCGGAAGCCAACCAATCTCAGGCACCAGCATGGCCGCCCGCCCGCCCAGTTCGAACTGCCGAAAACGTGGGCCGAGGCGCGCTGTTCGCCCTCCCTGCCCTCCCGATCGGCGTCGTTCTGTGGCTTGTCATCTGGAGTTTTGGCTGGATGTCCTCGCTCGTCACCTTCGCCGCTGCCCCGATGGCGGCCCGTTTCTATGTCATGGGTGCTGGCGGGCTGAGCAGAAAAGGCGTGTGGGTGATAGCAGCGATCACAGCTGCCACTGCGATTTTGTCTTTCGTCGCTGGAGTCTGGCTGGACGCCGCCAAGTACATCAATAGCCAGCCCTTGTCTTTGATCACCAGCTCCGAGCCGTGGGACCTGATGAACTACAACCTGGCGAACAACCCGAATTTCGTGAAGAGTTACATGGGCGACTTCTTCATGGCGCTGCTCTTCGGCGCCTTGGGTTGCTTTTTCACCCTTCGACGCATGTTCGCAGCCACAAAGAACTCCTGAACGGCCACTAGGAGGTCGATCAACCCCCTACCCGTTGGTGAGGGTGATGTCGTCGAGGTACATCCAGGTGTCGTCGGCGGGGCTGGAG